>JBGSWA010000412.1:0-3004 GCA_041752645.1 Gillisia sp.
CAAAAGTAATAAGTAAATCAACACTTTCAGAGGTAAATTTATTGATTCCTTCATTATTTATTTCCGCATCAAAATTTATATTTTTTAAGCTATAGATCTCCCCCTTAAAATCGGATGGTTTTTTGCCATTTCGAATATAGGTCACCACCTTAAAATTGACATCGGAAATATTGAATTTTTTTTTCAGTTGCTCCAGGTGGGTTAAGGCACTGCGGTTTTTAAAATCAAAAATAATCCCAATGGATTTTACCGGAATTGAATATGCCTGTGGTGGCCGGTTTTTAACTAGCTGGGCTATCTTTAATTTTGCCACTGCTAGTTTGATGCCTTTTATGATCATGGATGCGTTCTGAGTTTTGATAATATAACAACTGGGTTGATAAGCTATTCTCGGAACGTAAAGGGTTTGCCCGAAATATATATCAGCTGCAGCTGGGTTTCCTTTCTAACAAAAAACAAGCCTAAAAATCCTGGCTAGCCAAAGCTTCTTTTAGAATTCAGATTCCTTGTACAATCAGATATCATAGAAAAAATATGTTAGACTTAGCCAAAGTATCAAAAATAATCCTATTAATCTTAAAAGATCCAATTTCTAAGTTCTCCCGATCCTGCAATTTATAGGATGCTTATCTCAAACCCGAAAGTGGTTAATTTGTAGTTTTAGAAGCTGTTTTATGTGTTATATTTAAGATTTCCCTTTATCTTAAAGTGTCTATTTTTATGGTTTTTCCTGTTTTTGATCTCGTCAATTCCCTGTTTCAGATCTTTTCGGGCAAGCTTTAATTTTTCAGACCTGGATTTACAACCAATAAAAATTTGGAGATCCCGAAAAAGCGGCTAACCCATTGAATTCGGCAACTGCTGGTCCTGTTTTTTTATATATTGTTTAACCCTGCCCTCAAGGCTTGATCGCAAATGCCGCACGAGCCTGGTTATTCCCATTAATTTTCTCATTCTAAGGTCATAAAACGGCGTTCATTTGGGGAATCTCCAATCATAATAAATCTGCCATCCACATAAATACCATAGTTCGGATGATAGTAGGTTTTGTTTTTGTTATTCTGAATTTTATGTATCTCCACATTTCCGGCGCCTTTGTAAACAAAATCATATAATGCAGTAGTTTCATAGAAATTTTTAATTGTTTTGGTTCTTCCATCACCAAGTTCCTTTAGGTTTTTACCAGAATTTAATATTATATGTAGCTTGTCATTTTTAATAAACGCATTATAAGAAGGTCTGATAGAATACTTGTAGATGCTTCTTCCCCAAGCTAATTTCCCATCGGGATTGAATTTAATAATCAATATGTCATCATAATGTTCAACCTTTTTTTGCTTATCATAGTTGATATAAAATTCTTCTGCCATTAAATAAACATTGTCCTGAGTATCATTAAGTATATAATCAATTTTAAAATCAGACAATTCCTTCTCCTTTTTTTTATCCACCCTGTCAGAACCAAATAAATCCGCATATACCTGTGAAGGTAAATCCTGTAAGTTTTTGCCCATGATCTTGAATTCCTCCGTATTAACTAAAAAAGTACAAACTCCTTTAATTGAATTTTTGCCGGTTTCAGAATAAAAGCCATATAAATTATATTCATTTTTTTTAACAACAGATTTCAAGGATACTATATGCCTTTTTTCTAAGGTCAAATCCATCAGTGAGTAATCCTTTCCGGTAAACTTTTCAATGATAAAGTGGCGGTTTTCCTCACTTTTTAGCTTAGGGGTTTCCTCGTTATAAAATGATTCTCCTAATAAGTACACATTTTTATGATCATCGATCTTAATTTCGGATAAAGCATAAAATTCATTCTCTTTTCGGTTAATTTGTTGGTCATACATTAATTCGTAACTCTTAGCGTCAAATACACTAACGTGATAAAAAATTTCACCTTCATGAATTGTATAATTTGTAACAGAAAAATAATTCATATTTGGTGATAGTGAAAACCTAGTACCTTTTTCATTGGAAAAAAGCCTTAATTTTTTAAGGACCGGAGTGGATGACAAGTCTATTTTTTTTCCTCCCTGTCAATTAAATTTATAATATAACACGATAGTAATTTTGTATCCCTCTCTGGATAGGTTTCTGTAAAGACTTTAATTTCATTATTGAAAAATATATCCCCAACGTAGGTTTCTTTACTTTTGGTCTCAATTATCTTTGTGTATATCTTTAAAAACCTCTCGTTAAATATCTCAAAAACGAGCTGCTTTTTATCGTTTCGTACAATTCCTGTCCTTCCTGAATTCGCAGTGTAGATCGCCCTAACACTATCTGTTTTTACCTCGTCCCTGAAAACAGGACTTTCATACAGCGCAAAATTTGATTCATTTTGTGCGCTGAGCAACCCCTGGCATAAAAATAGTCCGGCAAATAATATTCTTTTCATTTGTTTTCTTTAACAATCCTGACAAACTCAATTTAAACCACTGATTAACCACGCATTAACTAAACCGAGGTCTTCTGGCTCTAATTCAAATTTATCAATTTGTTTTTTAATACTGTTTACGGGCCCAGGTTTTCTTTTCTGATCGGGAAACAAGCCCTGTTTAGGTGGCTGGGAGGGGATCTTTTTGAGGCTCATTTTCCAGATGATCCCGGCGGGTTTTCCGGCTGTCACCGTGGGGGCCAGAAAACCCGGCACCTTCTCCAAGCAAGGCTGCAAAAAGAATCTGAGATACGGGGTCTTTTTTAGGCTGCCTGGCCCGGGACAATTTTTCTATCGGCTGCCTCCTTTTGGCGCCCGGATTCTCAGTATCTTGCCTCCAAAGATTTTGTTGTTGTTCCTCCCTGATAAAATCAGTTGCTGCGAAGAAACAGGATCTTTTTATCTTCCGGCAGATCTTATCAAGGGGCAGGAAGTTGTGGCTGGTCACTTTCGGCTGAAATAAAAAATACGCCCTCCAAAAGGGTTGATTGTATTGGTAGCAGCCGAAATTTTCATCTGCACGGAGGTTTTCACTTAAATTGGTGAAAATTGTTGAATTAG
>JBGSWA010000413.1:0-7994 GCA_041752645.1 Gillisia sp.
TTGTTGTTCTCCCGGAGAAACCTCATCTATGGTCAAATTGGCCAATTTCCGTTCCTCCAGTTCCTGCTCCTTTAATTGCTGCTGAATTTTCTCTACTCCCTGTGGGGTTTCCACCTGAAAATAGATGGAATAACGGGCATCGTGAAGTTCGTAAAACGGAGTAAATTCGAGATCTTGAAATTTTGCGGGATACAACAATTCTGAAGCTGAAAAAGTCAAACTGGACTCCGATTTCTTTTTAAAAGAACTCGCAATATTTTCAGGGTTTTGGGTTACAAAAAGCGGCATCTCCACCAAAGGGATTTTTTTTCCCTCTGCTATATGACCTCCCCGGCTTTCATCCGCAAACAACCCCTCCATATCATCTACTCCTGTTTTGGCGGCCAAAACTATTGGTCCATATATAAGAGCCTGAAAATTGGATCCGTCAGGAAGTTTTTCTGCTTCCATATGCATAGGCAGATCCAGGTGAATCTTATCTCCGCTGTTCCAGATTCTTTCCAAAGAAATATAGGAACCCGGAGTAGCTTCAAAATCTATATGTTCTCCATTTACTGAAATTTTTAAGGTGCCCGACTCTACCCAGGAAGGATATCGCAATTTAATTGTCAACTGTTGCGGTTGGATGGTTTCTATTAAAAAAGAAGTGGTTTCTTCTTTCGGGAAATCTGTTTCCTGTGTAATTGAGAATCCTTTTGCTTCCCAATTCAGCTTTGAAGGAATAAAGAGATTTACGTATAATTCATCCTTGGTATGAGCATAAATAAGTTCGTTATACTTTCCATGATTTTCAAGTCCAGATCCTACACAACACCAAAAACTGGTTTCCGGTTGTGAATAAACACGGTAATGGCCCGGGCGCATGGGAGTGAAATATACAAAACCTCCTTTTTCAGGATGTTGGGAAGCCAAAATGTGATTATATAAACCACGTTCGTAATAGTCAATATACCTCTCCAGCCCATCTGCCTCAAATAGTTTTTTACTTAATTTCAGCATATTGTAGGTGTTGCAAGTTTCCGGTCCCTGCACACTGCTAATCATCGAAGAAAAATCTGAGGCCGGATGAAAATGTTCCCTCACACTATTCCCTCCTATAGCCACTGTTCGCTGGTTTACAACATTTTCCCAGAAATACGTAGCTGCACGGTGATAATCCTTGTCCCCAGATAAAGCCGCGATAGTTTCAAATCCTATTACCTTTGGAATCTGGGTATTTGCATGCATGCCGTTAAGGTGGTCTTCTTCCCTGGCAAGGGGATTTAAAAGGTCCCGGTGGGAAAACTTATAAGCCAGGTCAAGATATTTTTTATCTCCTGTAACCCCTGCAACATCTGCAAAAACTTCGTTTAACCCGCCGTGTTCTGAAATTAAAAGCGATTGAATCTGCTCTTCGGATAGATTAGAAGTTAAATCCAGCATCCAGTTGGTATAGGCCACTAGCATTTCCTTGGCCAATTCACTACCGGCATACCGGTATGCATCCAGCAGGCCTGCATAGGTTTTATGAATATTGTAAAGCGGTACCCATTTATCGTTTAAACTAAAACTACCGGCATTGATTTTACCCGCAGCTATTTCTCTCCAGAGGGTTTTACTTCCCGGAACTCCTCCTATGTAGCCATTGCCCGATGCCTTCTGGGCACGATTCAATTCTCCCAGCATATACTCTAGTCTTTCCAGTACTTCCATGTTTCCGGTGGAAGCGTACATCAACGAAAGGGCGGTAAGGTAGTGTCCGCCAATATGACCATCCAGGCCAGTATTTTCCCAATTGGGGTAACTCTCGGCCTTAGGCTCAAGCCCTGCCTCCCGCAGGAACGGATGCAGCAACCTGTCCGGCTCCATTTTCATAATATAATTTAGATCTACTTCCTGTGCATTTTTGAACGGACCTTCCTTTAAATCAACCTCATGAAGGCTGAAAAGCTTAATTTGGTCATCAGATTGCGCTGTTACCATTGTGGAAACAAAAACAATACATACAAACATTATCCTTCGCATCCTGTCTCTACTCATATCCTCTAATTTCATACTATTTTTTCTAATAGGGCCTTCGAGATAACCAGTACTTACTAAAAATACTAATTAATCTTTTTACCCCAAACAGATCGACTTTCAGAATCTATTCCTGTATAGGTAATGGTTACTCTTCTTGGGGAAATTTCCCAGTCCCATGATTTTTCCAATATATGCTCCTGACCATTTATGGTAAGAATCCCAGCGTTGCTGTCAAGAGACCAGGTCCCGGATAAAGTTCCGCCAATTGTATGGTTGGAATTCAATATTACATGGACGGATTCCTGAATTGCACGATACTGATAATTCAGCACAAGATGCTCCCAGGCACCTGATATATCTTCTTCAGTAATGGCTTTTTGCGGCACCCCTGCATAGCGTTCAGGAGAAACCACCGGCCAGCCGTCTTCTGTCCATTTAATACTCCGCACATGCCCCATCATGACCGCATTTGAGGCATTTATTCCCGGAACATTTTCGGGTAGACGTGCCTGTGAAGCAAAAAACCAATCTCCCGTTTCCGGATCCTGAAAAACAGACGCGTGGGAAATACCCACCCATCCCGGATGTCCATCAAAGGCATAAGGATGTGTGATTATGGGCCAGGCTTCAGCTCCTGTGGTTACATTGGCACCATCAATCCCAACATAAGGCCCTGTAATGTTTTGAGAGCGCACCACCCTGGTATTATAAGCAACCGAAAGTTCATCATAGGCTAGGAACAGATAATAATACCCAGTGAATTCGTTATAGATAATTTCAGGAGCTTCCAGTCCCTGCCAGCGATTGGAATTTACATTCCCCCTCCCGGCAATACGCACCCCGTAATCTTCCAGATCGATGAGTTCATAAGGTTTTCCTGTGGAAGGCTCTAATTGAACTGCAGCTATCCCTGAGTGCCACGAGCCGTAGATCAGCCAGTGCTCTCCCTCCGGGGTAACTATAAAGCTTGGATCTATAGCATTAAATTTAAAATAACCGCTCCAGTCATTTCCTCCATCCCTTTGGTAGGTCTCCACCCCATCGGGGACAGAACTTATCACCATTCCTTTGTCTTCCCAGGTATTAGAGGCCAGATCGGTAGATTCGGCCAGGCCAATAAATGCTCTTTCGGTCCAGGAGGAATTAGGATCTGATCCCACAATAGGATTTGTGACTACCACACTGTAGTACAACCTGAATTTATGATCGACCTTTTTAATGTGAGGAGCCCAGAAGCCGTAATTGGGATTTTCTATAGGTGGTAATGGCGGTTCCATTCTTGCCCGCATATTGTTTAAGGAATCTTTTATCCACGCAGGGGCTTCAGAAAAAACTGCCCCCTGGTGTTCCCAGTTTACTAGATCTTTTGACCGCCTCACCGGATAATGTCCATGACCTTCATGAGCATTTCCGTAGGAGGCATCGGTTTGATACATATAAAAATATTCCCCGTCCTTCTCGACAGTGGGATCGTGCAGGTTCGCCAAATTCCATTGAGATCGTTGTGACCAGGCAGCGATGCCTGTATAATCATCGGGATACGTTGGTCCTGCAAAGGGATCGATTAGATCGGGTTCGGGATCGGGTTCGGGTTCGGGATCAGGTTTGTCCTCTGAACAACCTACAGATATAGCACCTACAGAAATTACCAGACAAAACAGCAACAATTTCGAGATGAGCATGTTCATTTTTATAATATTTTTAACAATATTTAGCATATTCAAATCCTCATTAATTAGATCCCAAAACCACTACAGAAAATGCTGGTAAGTTAACCTCCAGTTTCCCATTGCTCAATTTGAAATCTTTAAATTGAGAGGGCTGGATTTTATCTGGATTATCAAAAGTATTATGATCCTGTAATTTTTCCGAAGAGAGAATACTCGCCGTCATATTTTTCACTTCCAGGTTTCCCAGGTCAATTTCTACTTTATTGCTTTTCTTAGAATCTATGTTAACCAGTGAAATATTCACTTTACCTGCTTCATTTTTTGAAGCGGATACCGAAATGGCCGGAAGACTTTCCCTTTGGTAAGTATATTCCGGTGATTTAAAATCTACCGGTAGTAATTGAGCATCGTGATGAACCGTATACATTTTCAACACGTAATAAGTAGGTGTTAAAAGCATTTTTTCACCTTCGGTGAGAGCTACGGCCTGTAACACATTTACAGTTTGCGCGAGATTCCCCATTTTCACCCGTTCACTGTGATTATTAAAGATGTTCAGGGTTGCCCCGGCTATCATAGCATCTCTCATGGTATTTTGCTGGTACAGGAACCCAGGATTTGTACCTTCTTCAACTTCATACCAGCCACCCCACTCATCCACAATAAGATCAATTCGCTTTTCAGGATCATATTTATCCATTATTGCAATATGTTTAGTAACTAGTTCCTCCATTCTCAAGGCCGTTTGCATAGTGGAGAAATACTGGGCTTCATCAAATTTTGTAGCTGACCCCTTATCATTCCACTCCACATAAGAATAAGAGTGTAATGCCACTCCTTCAATAAGGTTTTTGGGAATATCCCGCATTAAAACCTCTGTCCAGTGATAATCATCAACATTTGCACCGGAGGCGATGCGATATAAATCATTGTCATTTTCCCAACTCGCCATAAAGGTGGCGTATTGCCTGTATAGGTTTGCATAGTATTCCGGGGTCATATTCCCCCCACAGCCCCACATCTCATTTCCTACTCCCCAGTACTTTACATTCCAGGGCTTATCTCTGCCATTTTCTTTTCTAAGATCAGCCATAGGACTACCATCAGAATGATTTACATATTGGATCCAGTCTGTGAATTCCCTCACGGTGCCGCTGCCAATATTTGCTGCCAGGTAGGGTTCTGCTCCCAAAATTTCGCATAAATTCAGGAAATCGTGGGTTCCAAAACTATTGTCTTCAGTAACCCCGCCCCACCATTGATTAACAATTGCAGGCCTTTCTTTTTTTGGACCAATTCCGTCTTTCCAGTGATAGGTGTCAGCAAAACATCCTCCAGGCCATCTTAAATTTGGAATCTGAATATCCTTTAAAGCCTTAATAAGATCGTTTCTCACTCCGTTTGTATTGGGAATGGGACTGTCCTCCCCTACATATAACCCGTCATAAATAGAGCGTCCAAGATGCTCGGCAAAATGGCCGTAAATATGTTTACTTATAATCGGGACATCTTCTCTGTTTTCAATCTTTATAAGGGTCTGTGCATTTAATATTTGCCCCAGCATTACAAAAATAGCTACTATCATTAATCTATGAATACGTTCTTTCATGTGTTATATTAAATTTTAGCATCCTTTGGGAATTTATTTCCCATAGGATGCTAAAGATTATTATGTTAAAGCTTTAATATCCGGTATTTTGTTGGGTTCCTGGATTGTTGTCTACCTCAACCTGAGGAATTGGGAAGAACTCTCTCCCTGTTTGGTAGGTTTGAAATTCCGGATCTCTCTCTATTAACCAGTCCAAACGGCTTTCCAACCATTCCCATCTGCGTATATCGTCGAATCGGTGACCCTCCAGTGCAAGTTCCAGAAATCTCTCGTGAGCAATCTGTTCAAACATTTGCTGTTGATTCATATTTGGCTTAACAGTTGCAAGATCAGGTAGGTTAACCCTGTCCCGTATCAATTGTACATACTGATACGCCCCCCCTATATCTCCTGCTTCATTTAAGGTTTCTGCATACATCAACAAGACATCGGCATAACGCATAATACGCTCGTTAACTCCAGATCTCCAGTCAAATTCATCTGCCCTGCTGCCATCGGAGTTTTGATATTTATTTACATATATGTCATTAAGATCTGCCGGATTATTGGCGTAGTAGACAGCAAAATCCTGCCCATATAACTCATACCCCTCTGGATCGTTCCATGCAATTGTCACATTTAAACGGGGGTCTGTATCCCCGTCAACAGTATCTTCCATCAAAAACTCTTCTAGCAGCGTGCGAGTAGGTTGTACATCGGTAAAACCAAATCCCCGTGGACCATATGTGATCGCCCTGGCACTTGTTTTCCCCCAGGCAGAGACCGGTGCTCCTCCCCAACCAAGATCAACCCCTCCAGCATCACGACTGAACTGAACTTCAAAAATAGATTCTGAATTATTTTCATTTTCAAGTGTGAAATTATCTCTGTAATCGGCGACCAGAGAATAAATACCGAGATCAATCACGGATTTAAAAGTGGATTGTGCACTGGGGTAATCTCCAATAAATAATTGGGTTTTACCTAAATAAGCCAGGGCTGCCCCTTTTGTCGCTCTTCCCAACTGGCCTGCATCTGCACCAGTCACTTCTCCATAATTTACTGGAAGTAATTCCGAGGCTTTCTGAAAATCGCTCAAGACTTGTGCCCAGCCCTCTTCCTGGTTTTTTTGCTCTTGGTAAATCTCTGTATTTGTAGGCAGCGGTACATTTTTAAACAAATTTACGGCATGGAACAGATACAATCCCCTTAAAAAATAAGCTTGTCCCAAAACACGATTTTTAAAACCCTCATCTTCCATCTCTATATTAGGTACATTCTCCAGGACCTGATTTGCCCTGTATATTCCCTGATAATAGGTTTCATATGCCCATCCATAGATAGCTGGATCACCTATACTGGTATTAAATCTACCTACATTGTACATTGAACTCCAAGGACTCATACTACGGGAGTCATCTCCTTTAAGATCTAATAAAATAGGCGTACTTCTCATATAGGTACCATCTGTAAGAAGACTTCCATAAACCGAGTTTATTCCAAGTAAAGCATCCTGCTCATTCTCCCAGAAAGATTCTGTGGTATCCACATTGGAATCTGCCTGAAACAGATCGTCTTCTGTTACACAACTATTCAGAAAAATAAATCCAGAACACAGCAACATGTATAGGAAGTTTTTTTGATTTTTCATTTTGTATGTTTTTTAGTTTAATGTCTGGTTAAAAATCTACTTCAACTCCTAAAGCGAAAGTTCTGGGATTAGGAAAGCTGCCTCTGGCAAAACCTCTTGAAAACAAACCATCGCTTATAAAATCGGGATCGTAGCCACTGTAATCAGTGATAGTTAAAACATTCTGACCTGTTATATAAACTCTCGCTCTATTAATAAATAATTCTTCATTAAGCGGAATTGTGTATCCCAATTGCACATTCTGCAATTTTATATAGCTTCCATCTTCAATAAATCTATCCGAAGCCCGGTTATTCCCATTTGGATCCCCAATGACTGGTCGGGGAATATTGGTATTGGTATTGTCAGGACTCCAGTAATTAACCATATCCCTGTGATGGTTGGTATACTGGCCTACCATCAGGTTTTGATAAGTAGCATTGAAGACCTTATTACCTACATTACCCTGCCAAAAGAATGAGAAATCAAAATCTTTGTAATTACTACTGAAATTCAGTCCATAACTCACCTTTGGTATGGTAACTCCCTGGAAGGTACGGTCGTCATCTGTGATGAGGTTATCCCCATTAATATCACGGAATCGCACATCTCCTGGAGTTGCTCCAGGTTGGTTTGCATGTGCATCAATCTCAGCCTGACTTTGAAATATTCCTTCCGTTTCAAATGCGTACAACTCTCCTATGGATCTTCCTACCTCGGTCCTGGAGGCTGCACCGCTAATTGGAAGATTATCCTCCCCTATTTTTAGGACTTTATTATCCAGTGTTCCAACATTGGCGGAAATATTATATTGAAAAGCACCCTCTGCATTGTTGTAGCCAATTTCAAATTCCAAACCACTGTTCTCTATGGTAGCAGCATTGGTTGTAATGCTCGCAGGAAAAGCCCCTGTGGAGAATGGTAAAGGAACATCTGCCAGAAGATCTGAGGAACGCTTTTTAAAATACTCCGCAGTTAACTGCAACTTGTTGCTGAATAAACCCATTTCAAGGGCGACATTGGTAGTTTCAGTATCTTCCCATTTAACATTGGGATCTTTAATATCTATGGCGATAGTTCCAGGTGCAACGCTGTTTCCAAAAGC
>JBGSWA010000414.1:0-15108 GCA_041752645.1 Gillisia sp.
GGGAACTATGGCCCCGGATTCTATTAAAATCCTTAAATTCCTTTTCCGGCAGAACTGTCAAATAATGTTATCTTTACATAAAATAAGTTTAAATTTATGGAGTTAAAACTCACAAAACCCATTTGTTTTTTCGATTTGGAAACCACGGGAATCAATGTTGCTAAAGACAGAATTGTCGAAATCTCAATTTTAAAGGTATTCCCCAACGGAAATAAAGAGAGCAAGACCTGGCTGGTAAATCCGGAAATGAAAATTCCCAAAGAGGTCATTGCAATTCATGGAATTACCGACGAAAAAGTTGCCGGGGAACCCACTTTTAAGGAATTGGCAAAGCAAATTCATGAAATGATAAAAGGTTGTGACCTGGGCGGGTATAATTCCAATAGGTTTGACATTCCGCTTTTGGTGGAGGAACTACTGCGTGCAGACATTGATTTTGAGATGAAAAACGTGGTTGCTGTAGATGTACAGACCATTTTCCATAAAATGGAACAACGCACCCTTTCAGCCGCATTTCAGTTTTACTGCGGAAAAGATCTGGAGAGCGCACATTCAGCAGAGGCCGATACAAATGCGACCTACGAAGTTTTAAAATCGCAGCTGGATAAATATGGGGATCTGGAGAATGATATGTCCTGGCTGGCACAATACAGTTCTCACAAAAAATTCGCCGATTTTGCTGGTTTTATAGGCTATGATAAAAATAAAGTGGAAATCTTCGCTTTTGGTAAATACAAGGGGAAACAGGTCGAAAAAGTCCTGGAAGAGGAGCCGGGATATTTTGGTTGGATCCAGAATGCCGATTTTCCGCTGTATACCAAAAGAGTGCTTACCGCGATAAAATTGAGGAAACTCAACACTAAATTGAAATAAACAGGAACATTACTATGAAAATAATCTGCATCGGCAGGAATTACAGTGCACATATTTCAGAATTAAAAAATGAAAGGCCTTCAGAGCCCGTGATCTTTTTAAAACCGGAAACCGCTGTTTTACTGAAAAAACACGCCTTTTTTATTCCTGATTTTTCTGATGATGTGCATTATGAAGTGGAGGTGCTGGTTAAAATAAGCAAGGTTGGAAAATACATTCAGGAGAAATTCGCCCACAAATATTATGAGCAGATCTCATTGGGAATTGATTTTACGGCGAGGGACCTGCAACAAAAATTAAAGGAAAAAGGACTGCCCTGGGAAAAAGCCAAGGGTTTTGACGGAGCTGCCGTAATAGGGGAAAAATGGCTGGATAAAAATTCCATTGCCAATTTAAATGAGCTTAAGTTTAGCCTGCAAAAAAACGCTGCGTTGGTACAACAGGGAAATACCAGGGATATGTTGTGGAAAACAGATGAAATAATAGCCTATGTTTCCCAGTATTTCACCTTAAAGATCGGCGATATTATTTTTACCGGCACCCCGGAAGGGGTGGGCAGGGTTGAGGCAATTGATACCCTGACCGGATTTATAGAAGAGGAACAAATTTTTTCAATTCAAATAAAATGATGAGCAAAAACTACAACTTAGAGAATGTAAGGGAAATGGCCGGGGAGGACGAGGATTTCGTAAAAGTGATCGTGGAAACATTTTTAGAGGAAATCCCATCCGATGTACTGTTGATGGGGGAGGCCATTGTAAATGAAAACTCAGCAGTGGCCTATCAATTTGCCCATAAAATGAAGCCGAATTTACAACTCTTTGGAATGGAACTCATGGAGCAGATCCTGATTATTGAAGCCTGGTCTAAGTCAAAGGAAAATTCGGTTCTTGCCAAAGTGGCCGGAGAAAAAATAGCAGCCAAGGTAGGTTTGGCAGCGAGGGAATTAATAAAGGATTTTGAATTGTAATGACAGCAGAAATTATTACAATTGGAGATGAAATTCTAATTGGACAGATCGTAGATACCAATTCTGCCCATATCGCGCAGGAACTGAATAAAATTGGGATCTCTGTTCATCAGATCACCTCTGTTGAGGACCAGCACTCCCATATTTTAACTACTCTGGAAGAAGCCTCAAAAAGGGCGGATATTGTGATACTTACTGGCGGGTTAGGCCCCACCAAAGACGATGTTACCAAGGGAGCCTTCTGCGCGTATTTTGAGGATGTGCTGGTTAGGAATGAGGAGGTATTAGCGCAGGTGGAGGCGCTGTTCAAAAAAATTAACAACAGCCCGATTTCCGATTTAAACAGGGAGCAGGCGATGGTGCCTTCAAAGGCCATTGTCTTAAACAATAAATATGGCACTGCCCCCGGGCTGTGGATGAAAAAGGGAGCCACTGTTTTTATTGCAATGCCCGGGGTTCCATTTGAGATGAAAGCCCTGATGGAGCTGGAGGTCATTCCCAAACTCGTGAGAGAATTCAAAAGGCCTTTTATTTTTCATAAAACCATCCGCACCTTCGGATTGGCCGAAAGCGCGCTTGCAGAGCGGCTTGAAGCCTGGGAAAACAGCCTTCCCAAAGCTATAAAGCTGGCTTATTTGCCCGGTTCCGGAACGGTTCGGTTAAGGCTTTCAGGGAAAGGCGAAGATAGGGAGCTGCTGAGGATTTCCATTGAAGGAGAATTTGAAAAAATATACCCCTTACTTGAAGATATACTCTCGAATGGCTTGGGGGAGGCTGAGGAGCTTCCTGCAAGTGTAAGCAGACTTCTTATCTCAAAAAAACAATCCCTTAGTCTTGCCGAGAGTTGCAGCGGAGGCGAAATTGCAGCGAGATTCACCAAAATCCCGGGTGTTTCCAGCTGTTTTAAAGGTGGGCTGGTGAGCTATGCCACGCAGGCCAAGGAGGATATTCTAGGGGTTTCTGCCGGGCTTATAGCGAGCCATGGGGTAGTTAGCGGCCAGGTTGCCGAGAAAATGGCCCAAAATGCCAGAAAGATCTTTAAATCGGATTATGCACTTTCTACTACCGGAGTTGCAGGTCCTTCCAAAGGGGACAGCCAGGCGGAGGTAGGAACCGTTTTTATAGGTTTGGCAACTCCGCAGGGGATCTTTTCCAAAAAATTTGAGTTTACAGGCAACAGGGAGCAAATCGTGGAGAGATCAGTTAATGAGGCCTTTAAAATTATTTTAAAGGAACTTCTATAAGTAAAGAAAATTATTTGGATCTGATTATAGGCAAGGGAAAATTTGGAGGAAGTAGGGAGAGTTAGTAAAGGCTGGGAAAAAGCTGTAAATAAATTCGAAATTATGTTGGCAGTTATGTAAAATAAACATAAATTTGCAGCCTGTTTTGAAATAACGAAATAAAGAATAACGCAATGTCAAGAGTTTGTGAGCTTACGGGTAAAAGAGCAATGGTAGGGAACAATGTTTCTCACGCTATGAATAAAACCAAACGTAAATTTAATATTAATTTATTGAAAAAACGTTTTTATATTCCTGAGGAAGACAGATGGGTAACTTTAAAAGTTTGCGCTTCTGCATTAAAAAACATCAATAAAAAAGGGATCTCTGCTGTCATGAAAGATGCGAGAGAAAAAGGATTTTTAAATAAATAATCCTAACCATTAAGACACAGTAATATGGCTAAAAAAGGTAGTAGAATTCAGGTAATCTTAGAGTGTACAGAGCATAAAGCCTCCGGACAACCGGGTACTTCAAGATATATTTCAACAAAAAATAAAAAGAACACGCCAGACAGGTTGGAGTTAAAGAAATTTAACCCAATTCTTAAGAAAATGACGGTTCATAAAGAAATTAAATAAAAGAATCATGGCAAAAAAATCAGTAGCATCTTTACAAACAGGGTCCAAGAGATTGACCAAAGCCATTAAAATGGTAAGATCACCTAAAACAGGTGCATATACATTTGTTGAAAGTATTATGATTCCCGAGCAGGTAAATGACTTTTTAAGTAAAAAGTAAATTATTTCAAAATATTTATAAAGCCGTCCCGAGTCATCGGGACGGCTTTTTCTTTTTGTGTATATTTACACCTAAAATAATGCGGAATAAATAATTTTGTGCTGCATCATTTCAGAAAGTAAAAATCTTCTAAAAAATGAGTTTATTTAAAAGGATATTTTCCAAAGAAAAGAAAGAGACCCTGGACAAGGGCTTAGAAAAATCAAAGAACACTTTTTTATCTAAAATGAGTAAGGCCGTTGCCGGCAAATCAACGGTAGATGAGGCGGTATTGGATCAATTGGAAGAGGTATTGATAAGCAGTGATGTGGGGGTGGCAACTACCATCAAGATCATAAAGCGAATCGAAGCACGCGTTGAAAAAGATAAATATTTAGGAACGGGAGAACTCAACGAGATTCTGCGGGAGGAAATTGCCGGGCTGCTCTCACAAACCAATTCCGGTGAGGGAACCGGTTTTGATCTGCCCAGAGACCAAAAACCTTATGTAATTATGGTAGTGGGGGTCAATGGCGTTGGAAAAACGACCACCATTGGCAAACTGGCCCATCAATTTAAAAAGGACGGAAAGAAAGTACTGCTTGGGGCAGGCGATACCTTTCGGGCAGCAGCAATAGATCAGCTGCAGGTATGGGCAGACCGGACGCAAGTCCCTATAGTTAAACAAAAAATGGGTAGCGACCCCGCCTCTGTTGCTTTTGATGCCGTGCAAAGCGCCGTAAAACAGCAGGTCGACGTGGTGATCATTGATACTGCGGGCAGGTTGCACAACAAGGTGAATTTGATGAACGAGCTTACCAAAGTGAAAATGGTGATGCAAAAGGTAATTCCCGATGCTCCGCACGAAGTGCTTCTGGTATTGGATGGTTCCACAGGTCAAAATGCCTTCGAGCAGGCAAAACAATTCACCAACGCTACAGATGTTACCGCCTTGGCGGTAACGAAACTCGATGGCACAGCCAAGGGGGGGGTTGTTATAGGAATAAGCGATCAGTTTCAAATCCCGGTGAAATATATTGGGGTGGGAGAGGGATTGGAAGATCTGCAGGTATTCAATAAATATGAATTTGTGGATTCCTTCTTTAAAAAATAAGTAGTTTTAAATCCTCTTTAAAGGATAGGGTTTTGCCTCCTCCGATCCTTTGGGCTTAATAAAACCAAAAACTACCTGACTCTTACCTCCGGTCCTGGGCTCATAAAGTGCAGGCATCACAAAAAAAACTCCATAAACACTACGAATTGAGCATGCCCATAGGAAATTTAAAAATGCTGCTGAGCAAGATCATTCTCTTTTACGCTGTCTTCTATATCGTGATGAAAGGCTTTGCTGTTCTCTTTGAAAATGTATGGACGGCTCCGAATCTCATTCTGGCCCTTCCTTTTCTGATCCTTGCCATTGTTGGAGGGATCATCTTAAAGCGCCATGCCTACTCATGGGCTTATGTAATTTCCGGGGTTTTAGTGATTGGCCTCATTCGTTATTATGAAGCAGTTTGGGTGGTACATTTACATCAATATTTAAATCCTTAATTAAAATTTGACTACTGCCAATCCCCAACTTCCACCAAAAAAAACTTTTCCCAAAGAGGTTTATCTCAACGGAGCATGGATCAACTCTGAAAATGCCTTTGTTTCGGTTTTTGACAGGGGCTTTTTGCTGGGAGACGGGATTTATGAGGTTACTCCTTTTTATAAAGGAAAACCCTTCCGACTGGGCGATCACCTCGAGAGACTGCAATACTGTTTGAACGAGATCGAGCTTGAGTTTGATGCGAATTCCCTTATAACAATAATCCTAGAAGCGGTTTCCCGTGCAGGTTTCTTGCAAAGTGATTCTGCGGTTTACATCCAGATAAGCCGGGGGGTAGCACCCAGAACCCACTTTTTCCCTGAACAAATTCAACCCACCGTTTTATTGTATGCCTTTCCAGCGCTCCTTGAAGGATTTGAAAATAAACAGGCTTCAGCCCTGGTTTCTGAAGACTTGAGATGGCACCGCTGTGATATAAAATCTATTTCCCTGATGGCCAATATCAAGGCCAATGATCAGGCTCACCGATTAGGCCTTGACGAAAATCTTTTGGTTCGGAATGGATTTTTTAGTGAAGGATCCCACACCTCCATATTTTTCGTAAAAAACAAGACCATCTTTACCCATCCTGAAGGACCTCATATTCTTTCGGGAATTACCCGAAAAGTAATTCTTGAGATGTGCCGGGAAATGGAGCTTTCGATAAGTGAAAAAGCCTTACATCTGGACGAATTAGGGGAGGTGGAGGAAGTTTTCCTGACCGGGACCACGACTCAGATTTTGTCGGTTAAATCAATACTTTTCAATAAAAAGGAGGTTTTTCTCAGGCCCGAGGTCGGAAAGATTACCCGGCAGCTGCAGGAGGCATTCATAAAACTCACCCGATCTTTAAGATCCTAAGGCCTTTAAAACAAGTCCTGTTTTTCAATTTATAGATTGTATCTTTGCAGCCGCTTACTCTTTAAAGACCTGGCAATTATCAAAAAACCTTTTTGGGTCTGATTCGAGAGTAAATAAAATGAAATTAAGTTTATGAGGACCAAGTCGATAAAGAAGAACAAGATCAATGTAGTAACCTTGGGTTGCAGCAAAAATGTGTATGACAGCGAGGTGTTGATGGGACAGTTGAAGGCCAATAACAAGGATGTTGTGCATCAGGAGGAAGGAAATATTGTTGTTATCAATACCTGCGGATTTATAGATAATGCCAAGGAAGAATCTGTAAATACGATCCTGGAATACGTGGAGAAAAAGCAAAAAGGGGAAGTCGATAAGGTCTTTGTCACCGGGTGTTTAAGTGAACGCTATAAACCGGATCTTCAAAAGGAAATCCCGGATGTTGACCAATATTTTGGAACCACCGAACTTCCAGGATTGTTGAAGGCCCTCGAGGCGGATTATAAACACGAATTATTAGGAGAACGATTGCTTACAACTCCGCAGAATTATGCATATTTAAAGATTGCCGAAGGATGTGACCGGCCTTGTTCTTTTTGTGCCATTCCCTTGATGCGCGGCAAACACAAATCTACCCCGATCGAAAACCTGGTAAAGGAAGCTAAAGGTCTCGCCGCAAGCGGAGTTAAGGAACTTATCCTGATCGCACAGGATCTGACCTATTACGGACTTGATATTTACAAAAAACGAAATCTTGCCGAATTGCTCGAAAATCTTGTGAGCGTTGAAGGTATTGAATGGATACGTTTACATTATGCGTTCCCGACAGGGTTCCCGATGGATGTTTTGGAGGTGATGAAGCGAGAGCCTAAAATATGCAATTATTTAGATATCCCCTTGCAACATATCTCCGATGATCTTTTAAAATCCATGCGGCGTGGGACAACACATGAAAAGACCACCAAATTGCTTCAGGACTTCAGGCAAAGAGTACCTGAGATGACGATACGAACAACTTTAATTGTGGGATATCCGGGTGAAACCGAAGAACATTTCCAGGAATTGAAACAATGGGTAGGGGAAATGCGCTTTGAACGTTTAGGTTGTTTTACCTATTCTCATGAGGAAAACACCCACGCATACAATCTTGAAGACAATGTGCCTCAGGAGGTAAAACAGGATCGCGCCAATCAGATTATGGAATTGCAATCCCAGATTTCCTGGGAACTCAATCAGCAAAAAATAGGGAAAACCTTAAAGGTGGTAATCGATCGAAAAGAGGGAAACTATTTCATTGGCCGCACAGAATTCGATTCTCCCGATGTGGATAATGAAGTTTTGATAGACGCCACCACAACCTATCTAAAAACCGGCGAATATTACGATGTAAAGATTAATGAAGCTGAAGATTTTGATCTCTACGGAGAGGCTCTAAATGTAAAAACCCTGAAACCCACCAGGAAAGAAATCAAGCTAAGGACGCAGTAGGCAGCCTTCCTGCATAAATAGTTGAGATTTAAGCCTGTCCTGATAGTTTATTATTAGTGCAGGCTTTGTTATTTGCTTTGCTTCAAAAAGCTGTTATGGGCCTTTAAAGCCCAAACTAGTATTAAAAAAATTGGTTGATCTTACCTATTTTAATCCTTTTTCGTGCCTTTAAAACAGCTTTTATAGGAAGGCTATCCCAAACCTGTTTTAGCACCTATTTTTTCAAACTCAGCGTGTGAGCATAGCGCCTTATTTTTAAAATATTGGGTTCAGGCGATATCTATCTCCGGGCACAGGTAAACTTCCTGTACGCTTCTGAGAATTTTCACCCCTTCTCTGAGGGGACGCTGAAATGATTTTCGGCCCATTATAAGACCACTTCCCCCGGCGCGTTTGTTTATTACCGCGGTTTTAACAGCTTCTTGGATATCCGATTCCCCGCTTGAGCCTCCCCCGGAATTGATCAACCCGATTTTTCCCATATAACAGTTGGCAACCTGGTACCGGCAAAGATCTATTGGATGCTCTGTGGTTAAAGCTTCATACATCGGATCATCATATTTTGCGAACCCAACATTTTTAAAACCAAAATTTGTTTCCGGGAGTTTTTGTTTTATGATGTCTGCTTTTATAGTTACCCCGATATAATTGGCTTGTCCGGTGATATCAGCTGCCGAATGATAATCTTCCTTTTCAGTTTTAAACGCGTTATTTCTGGCGTAACACCATAAAATTGTCGCCATGCCCAGTTGATGCGCCTCCTCAAAGGCATTTGCTATTTCCTGGATTTGCCTGTCACTCTCTGGTGAACCAAAATAAATGGTCGCTCCCACGGCTACTGCCCCCATATTCCAGGCTTCTTTCACAGTGCCAAAAAGGATTTGGTCAAAGGTATTTGGATAGGTGAGCAGCTCATTGTGATTGATCTTTACAATAAAGGGAATCTTATGGGCGTATTTCCTCGCGTGCAGCGCCAACACTCCAAAGGTGGAGGCAACCCCATTACATCCGCCTTCCAGGGCGAGTTTAATAATGTTCTCGGGATCGAAATAGATCGGGTTTTTATAAAAGGATACTGCCGCTGTATGTTCTATGCCCTGATCTACAGGTAAAATATTTAAATACCCGGTCCCCCCTAGGCTTTCGTGGTCATACAATTGGCCCAGGCTTCTCAAAACCTGTGGATTCCGGTCGCTTGCGATGAATTTATCAACCGCATCTGGATCGGGTATGTTCAGGCCTTGTTTGGGTATTTTATTGCAGTGGTGATCCAGTAAATAGGAGGCATCTGCACCGAGAGTTTCTTTAATACTGTCAATATTTTTCATAGGACTGGTTTGTTTTTAATATGTTGTGTTTTGTCAGAGATTGCCTGGTTGGCGATTTTTTTCAATGATCAGTTAAATTCCTAAGGGATAGGTTTCGGGCATCAGGTGGCCATCTGGTTTTATTTTCATTGGATGCAGCGCTTTTGTTTTATTGATAGAGAGAAAAGCATCATACCTCTCAGAGAGTTTGGAAGGAACGTAATTTCCCCATTCCTTTCCGGGTGATAAACAACCCCAATTGCCCTGTGTCCCATTTTTTTAGAAAAAGCTTCCTTTAGTGCAGGATCCTGATCAAAAATGATCAGTTTGTTCTTTGGATCCTGTTGATGAAGCTCATATTCGATGCTCCTGGCAATGGCCTGCGGAACTGTCATTACCTGCATATTTACGCCCCAATTGCTTCCCGCTACAACCAATGCTGAATAAGAACCGAAACCGATCAAAAACACCCCGTCTTTTTCGTGTTGTTCACCTACCAACTTGCCCACACTGATCAATCTGCTGCCTGCCATGTCAATTGCACGAGCATCTCCAATATGGGTATTGTGCTCCCAGAGAATAACCTTAGCATCCGGGGGGTGAAATCTCGTCAAGGTATTTAGTGTTTCCACCATATGGCGGTCCCTGACATTCCAGGAGTCCTCACCAAAACCAGCCATGGCCTGATAATACTTTTCGGCATTTGCAACCACCAGTCTGTTCAATTCGGCATTCAGATTTGCCTCCGGTTCATAATTGTAACTATGAGCCCTTTTTCGAACCTGCTCCAACAGGGTAATAACCTCTTCTCTACAACCCCTTCCTGGGTATGGAAATGTCATGGCATAAGAATCCCGTTCCTTATACAGCTCAAAGCAATTCACGGCTTTTTTTGCTTGTTCCGCAGTTTTGGGATCCTCCTTTTCCAGGTATTTCACTATTATTTCCATGGATTCCCACAGGCTGTAAAGATCCAGGCCATAGGACCCAATTTTTTTATTTGACGCTAAATCTTTGTTATGGGGTTTTAACCATTCGGCAAAGGCTGCTATTTCCCAATTGGCCCACATCCAGGTTGGCCAACGTTTAAATTATTTTAGAACATCTTCGATAGACTCCTTGTCGTTCTCAAGGCCTTTTATCCAACGGTTTATCTTGTAGCAATCCGGCCAGTCGCCCTCGACGGTGATGAAGGAAAAACCTTTTTCTTTTATAAGTCTTTTGGAGATATTTGATCGCCAGGTATAATACTTATGAGTGCCGTGGCTGGCTTCTCCCAGTAATACATATTTTGAATCCCCAATGCTATCCATTAAAGGATCCAGGTCTGATGCTCTTTCCAGGGGCATATAAAATTGGGGCAGCGCTGTTTTGGAGATCTTAAATTGGTTCATTATTAAAAAAAGGTCACATTAATTTATTGAAGTTAAGGTTTTTAAGAGTAAAGCTAAATTCCCTTTATTATAAATTAATGATAAAATTTAAAAAAAAACCGACGTTATTTTTTAGCTGAACTGGGTTAGGGCCCTGTCCATATCTATTTGGGATCAGGATTTTATCGGATAAGGGATTACTAATAAAAACTGATGCGGCTGCTGAAAACAGGTGGTTTTACATTAAAATAAAGATTACTTAATTTTAAGAAAATCTCAAGTCACTTTAAATTTGGCATATTTGCATCTCTTAATGTTCATTGAGAAAATTTCATGGAATCGCTAGTTTTTGTCGACTTTGATTTATGAAAAAGCTGCCCTGGCCAGGCAGCTTTATTTTTTTAATATTTTGACTTAAGCATAACCTGGGCATAACATTAGCTTAACATTAGTTTTGGTTCTTTGTGGAGACAAAAACTAGAAAATAATGAAATTAAAGCGCTATTTGCTACCGGCATTTATGTTGACCACATTTTTTTGCCTGCAGGCTCAGGAGGTTACTGAGGGTAAATTTGGAAAGGGGATTATTAACGTTGTAGCTAAAGACAGTTCCTATAGCATGACTTTTGCGGTAAGGTTTCAGTCGCTGTTTTCTTCTCAATGGATTGTCAATGAAGATGAAGGATTTCAATCTGGAGAATCAAATTTTTTAATTCGCAGGGCGAGATTAAAATTTGATGGTTTTGCATTTTCTCCTAAATTAAAATACAAATTTGAAGTGGGGTTATCAAACCGTGATATTTCAGGAGCATCAGTTTATAACAGTAATTCCCCTAGACTTATTCTCGATGCGGTCCTAAAGTGGAATTTCTTTGAAAATTTTGAACTTTGGGCAGGACAAACAAAACTACCCGGAAACAGGGAGCGGGTAATTTCTTCCGCAAATCTTCAAACTGTAGATCGTTCTCTTTTAAACAGTGAATTTAATATTGATCGGGATATGGGGATGCAGTTGCACCATTCTTTGACAATAGGCGAAAAATTTATTGTGAAGGAAATGGTTTCTATTTCACAGGGAGAAGGGAGAAATGTCACTGCGGGGAATCTTGGAGGTTTCCAGTATACCGGTAGGGCAGAGATACTCCCATTTGGAGATTTTGACGACTACTCCGGAGGGGACTTTAAAAGGGAACCATCGCCAAAACTTGCCTTGGGAGCTAGTTTTGATCACAATAGCAATGCAGTGAGATCCAGTTCCAATTCCGGAGGCTACATGGTAAATGACACAGGTTTTTTTGAAACCGATATAAATACCTTCTTTGTGGATGCCATGCTAAAATACAGAGGCTTTTCATTTATGGGCGAATATGCAAACCGGAGCTCAGAGGATGCCATAGCAAGCAATTCAGATGGAACCCCTACCGGTGCCATCGTAAATGTCGGCGAGGGAATTAATCTTCAGGCAGGCTATCTCTTCAAGAGTAATTATGAAATCCTCGGCAGGTATACCAATATAACTTTAGATAAGGAAGTTACCGGGATTGGGGTTGAAAATCAATATACCCTCGGGGTTTCAAAATACATTGTGGGTCATAAATTAAAGGTACAAACCGATATAAGTTTTAATGATTTGGAAAACAATCTGGTAGATACTGTATTGTATAGATTACAATTTGATATTCATATTTAAACAAAAAACTATGAAAAAAGTATTATTTATTACAGCCTTAGCATTCACAATGATTGCCTGTGGGAACAAAAAAGGTCAGGATAAAGAAGGCACTGCTACAGGATCAATAACCGTAGATGGTTCCAGTACCGTATATCCTGTGACCGAGGCAGTAGCCGAAGAGTTCAGGGCAGTTCAACCCCGAATAAACGTAACCATTGGGGTTTCAGGAACCGGGGGAGGATTTCAAAAATTCGGAAGGGGAGAGATCAATATTGCGAACGCTTCAAGACCGATAAAAGAAGAAGAAGGCGCTGCTGCTAAAGAGAATAAAATGAGCTATGTGGGCTTAGAGGTCGCCTTAGATGGTCTTGCAGTTGTAATTAACCCGGAAAATGATTGGGCAAAATCCTTCACCGTGGAGGAACTGAAAATGATCTGGGAACCTGCGGCACAAGGAAAAATTAAGAGATGGAACCAGGTCAATCCAGCCTGGCCGGATGAGGAAATTCATCTTTATGGTCCCGGGGTTGCTTCCGGAACCTTTGATTATTTTACAGAGGTAATTGTCGGGAAAAGCGGCTCAAGCCGTGGGGATTATACTGCAAGTGAAGACGATAATGTACTGGTTCAGGGAGTTGCCGGAGATAAATTCGGACTTGGATTCTTTGGATTGGCTTACTTTGAAGAAAATAAGGACAAGCTTGCATTGGCAGCAGTTGATGGCGGGAATGGACCGGTTTTACCTTCAGCAGAAACGGTTAACGATGGCACGTATTCCCCTTTGTCAAGACCCTTGTATATTTACGTAAACAGCTCCTCGGTTAGAAATCCTGAGGTAGTGGAATTTGTAAGGTTCTATTTAAAAGAAGCCGGAAAACTTTCAAAGGATGTAGGTTATTTTCCATTGACCGATGCAGATTATGCAGGGGAGTTGGAGAAATTCAATAGCTTTGTTGAAAACAACAATAAATAATCAGAAAAAAAATAACATCAAACACAATTTCCTGTTTGATGTTATTTTTTAATTAGTACCGATACATGCGGAGAATAAAAGAATTCGTAATTGAAAAGCTCTTGTTATCAAGTGCATTGATTACTATCGCTGTTACCATTGGAATTATTTTAGTTCTGTCCATAGAAGCTTTTTATTTTTTTAGTGAGGTTTCGATTGTAGATTTTTTAACCGATACAGAATGGACCCCTTTATTTACCAATAAACATTTTGGGATAATGCCCCTGCTTTCAGGGACTTTGCTCACTACTCTAATAGCTATTATATTTGCGGTGCCGGTGGGTTTGTCCATCAGTATTTATTTGAGCGAGTATGCGCCCAAGAGCTTTCGCAGGACCATTAAGCCTTTGCTGGAACTTCTGGCAGCCGTACCAACTGTAGTGTACGGTTTTTTTGCATTAATGGTGGTAACCCCTTTTTTACAGGGAATAATTCCGGGACTCTCCGGGTTTAACGCACTTTCTGCAGGACTTGTTATGGGGGTGATGATCATTCCCTACATCTCATCATTAAGTGAAGATGCCTTGCATGCCGTGCCATATTCCCTGCGGGAGGCTTCTTACGGGATGGGTTCCACAAGACTGCAAAATTCATTCAGAGTTATTGTCCCTGCGGCTTCCTCAGGAATTATTGTTTCCATAATCCTGGCCATTTCCAGGGCCATTGGAGAAACCATGATTGTCGCCATTGCCGCGGGCCAACAGCCACGATTGACCTTTGACCCTACAGTTCCTGTAGAGACAATAACCGCGTATATCGTGCAGGTGAGTTTAGGGGATGTTCAACACGGAACTCTTGAATACAGGACCATTTTTGCAGCTGGGATTACCCTGTTTGTCTTTACTTTTCTTTTGAATACTTTAAGTCATAAAATGCGTAAAAAATTCCGGGAGAAATATGAATAATATTAGAAAAAACAGGCTGAAAGATCAGGCTTTTAAAGTTTGGGGAATCGCCTGTACCCTTTTGGGACTGGTATTGCTGTTGGTGTTTCTGGGCAATATATTTATGGATGGGATCCAGAGAATAAACTGGTCATTTTTAATGAATCTTCCTTCAAGAAGTCCAGAAAAAGCTGGGATTTATACTGCATTGATGGGAAGTCTTTGGATTTTATCCCTGACCACTATCATTGCATTACCCATTGGGATTGCCGCAGCCATTTATCTTGAAGAATATGCGAAAAAGAATAAACTGTCCTCTTTATTAGAAGTTAATATTTCCAACCTGGCTGGGGTTCCCTCTATTATATATGGTTTACTGGGATTGGAAATCTTTGTAAGGATTATGGAAATGGGGGCTAGCGTATTGGCAGGGAGTTTAACCCTGGGTTTATTGATCCTTCCCATTGTGATTGTTTCCACCAGGGAAGCCTTAAAGGCAGTGCCAAAATCCATCAGGGACGCATCCTTTGCAATGGGCGCATCAAAATGGCAAACGGTATATCTTCAGGTTTTGCCTGCATCTTTTGGAGGAGTCTTAACAGGGATAATTTTGGCCTTATCAAGGGCAGTAGGGGAAACCGCTCCCTTAATTGTTATTGGTGCACTGGCCTATGTGCCTTTTGCCCCTTTGTCTCCAATGGATCAGTTTTCGGTGCTGCCCATCCAAATTTTTAACTGGATCACCAGGCCACAATCCGGATTTGTGGAGAATGCGGCGGCAGCAATTATTATATTATTGTTGATTACCTTTGTAATGAATGGAATAGCGGTATATTTTAGGAATAGATGGCAGAAGAAACTTAAATAAAGAGGTTATTTTACTATGGTTAAAGATAAAAAAGAAAGCGTAATTGAAAGTAGTATTAAGAGAAAATACAAACTACAGGCGAAGGATGTAAATGTCTTTTATGATGATTTCCAGGCAATAAGGGGGATATCTATGGACATTAAAGCAAATAGCGTCACCGCTTTTATAGGGCCTTCGGGATGTGGTAAATCTACTTTTTTAAGATTGTT
>JBGSWA010000415.1:0-4788 GCA_041752645.1 Gillisia sp.
TCCATTAAAGCTAATTGTGCAATCATGCTTCCGCCACCTGAATAACGAAATGCTGCATTTGGATCACTATTTACTACTACAGGTCTTGTCTCTGAAATTTTTGCACCACTTAAAATTTCTACAATTGTTGGCAATTGTTGCGTTGGTGTAAAACCAAAGTAGGAAGATTGTGAAGTTCCAGCTGAATGGCTCAAAAGCATTCTTAGTGTAATGGGTGTCTTTTTAGTAAAGTCGTTCTCCGTAATTTTCCAGGAATTAAGGTAATTGTTGATAGGTTTTTCTAATTCTATTTGTCCATTCTCTACCATTTTCAAAGCTGTAACAGCCATTAAAAACTTACTGATTGAACCAGCTGAAAACATTGTTTCAGTTGTTACAGGTGTCTTTTGAGTAGTGTCTGCCAAACCATAGCCTTTTGCCCAATCAATTTTATAATCTTTAATAACTGCAATGCTTACGCCAGGCACTTTGTAATATTTCATCCTGTCCCAAATATTCCAGCCTTTAAAACCTTTAACTGGCACAAATGGGATTAAATTATTTTCCACTGCTTTAATGCGATTAGGCACAGCGTTGCTTTGAGCAAATATTTTGACAGAGAAAGACAGCAGTAATATGACAGCAATGGGTTTCATAAACTTTAATTTTTAATTTTTAACTAAAATCCACTTTTATGAAACTCCGGTCGCCCCAAATCAAGATTTGGCACAGATTAGTTTTCATCAAAATCATTATCCATCGTGAACTTGTCGCTTTTTTCTAAATTTTCTATAAATATTTTGGGCGAAACGCTTGTGTGCTTTTTGAAACAACGGTTAAAAGTAGTTTTAGAGTTAAAACCGCAATCAATTGAAATTCCCAATAAAGTTTGTGTTTTGTAGTCGCCACGGTGCAATAAAGCAATGACTGCTTTCACCCTGTATTCGTTGATAAAATCGTTAAAATTCATTTTAAAACCCTGGTTCACCATTTTAGAAATCACAGTTTGGTTAGTATTTAAATGGCGGGCAATATCCAATAAAGTAAGATTTGGATTTTGGTATAATTTATCTTTTTCGATAGCGTACATAATTTTTGTTTTCCATTCTTCCAGTTGTAGATTAATAATTGGTTCATTAACTTCATTCAGTTCGATGGCTATTGCATTTTCTGTTTGAGTTTCTGCAGTGTTATTTTCTAAAAGATAAACAAACCTGTTTTGAATGCTTGAAATTTGGAACCTAACCAGGGATTTTACGTTGTTAGCGTACCCGGTAGTGCCAATATAATATAACAGTGAGGAAAACAATAAATAGTACCACCATTTTTCCTTGAAATTTCCCCAGCCAGGATAAAAAAGAAAGAAGACCAACCATAAAATTTGCATCAGCAAAAAAGCAAGCAGGTAGTTTTTTATCCAGCTAAAAAGCAAACTGTCGGCAAAGCTTAAAGTTTGATAAATTATTTTCTTATAAATAGAGTAATACCTTAAACAAAATAAAAAGTAAATGAACATAGATATAAAACCTGCCGCCTGGTACCAGCTATCTAAATTTTTATCTCTTCCATTTGCATAAAAGAAATATTGATGCAAAACGATTTTATCTGCAACGAATATTATCAGCCTGTATGCCAGGTAAGCAAGGGCAGGGATAATGTGCAGCCAATGCTTGCGCTTGAATGTGAAAGAAGGGTTCAAAAGGCTTTGAGTGTAAAAATAAATGGCCGGTCCAATTAAAAACAATTGCTGAAAAGGAATGTAGAACATGATATCCCTATATGGCTGAAGGCTATACCAGCCTGCAAAACCAAGCATCCAAGGCAATAAATAGATGGAGCATAAAAACACAAAAAGGCTGAGCCATTTACTCGGCTTACTTGAAAAAATAAATGCTTTTTTGAGCAATAGAAAAGAAAAAATAATTCCCTGGCTGAAAAATATTAACAGTAAAGAGCTGTAAAGGCTAAAATTAAAGTGCATCTAATTATTGAAAGTGTTTTTATAATTGTGGGTTAGCCATAAGACTATAAAACTACACCACCTACGAAAGTACAAACAATATGATTTATAATTGGCTCTATGCATTACAATTGAGTGAAGTTTTTGTCCATTGATATTGCAAAATTTATAACATTTTTAATCCGCATTACAATTCCCTGCCATGCAGGTTTCCAAATTTGCATTTGTTGTTAGAAAATCGAAATATAAAACATGCTCCGTTGACATCCATAGAAAGCTGCAAATATTGAAAAACTTAAAAATACACTCAGCAGCAATTCCTCACAAACTAATCTTCTTAATTACTTCTACATAATTTCTACCTACTTTATGGCTTGTACCATTTTGCAGCAACACATAATAACCATTGTTATCCCGGAAAACTTCTTTCACCATGTTAATATTAATGATGGCCGAACGATGGATACGGGCAAAAACAGCAGGGCTTAGTTTTTGTTCCAGAGTGCCGATGCCATAGTTGCTCAAATAACTTTTATCATTGCTATGCAGTTTGGTATAGTCACCTTCAGCTTCCATCCAGATAATGTCATTGACAGATAATGATATCATACGATTGCCATTTTCAACCAACACTTTTTCGGGATAGGTTGCATATCCTGATTGCAGGTTTTCACTAAGATTTTTTATGCCTTCCATATTTTTAGCCATATTCAGCAATAATTTATTTACAGCTTGGCCAAAACGTTGCCGGGTGTAGGGCTTAAGTAAATAATCTACAGCATTATTATCAAAAGCCTTTAAAGCATACTTATCAAAAGCGGTAGAAAATATAATTTGTGGTACATGTACAATGTTTTGCAATACCTGAAAACCACTCAGACCTGGCATTTGAATATCCAGAAAAATAATATCCGGTTCAAGACTGTCGATGGCATGTACAGCTTCCGGTCCATTTACAGCTTCCTGAATTACCTGCAATTGAGGGTAATTTAAAATCTACTGTTGAATCAATTTTCGGGCATCATCTTCATCGTCGCAAATCAACACTTTTTTTATAGTGGCCATTTTACAAGGGGATATTAAATGAGAATATTAAACCGGATGGTTCATTTTTTTTAACTGATATTTTTTCACCATACAATTTCTCCAGCCGGAGGTTGGTATTGCGTAAGCCAATGCCTTTTGAGAAAATTGTATCAGTCAATTCGCCGTCATAACCGGCTCCGGTATCGCTGATATAGATATGGATTTTGTAAGCCTTTCTTTTGATGGAGACTGTTATTTTACCTCCGTTGATATGTGGTGCAATCCCATGCTTAATGGCATTTTCCGTAATAGGCTGTAACAGCATCGGCGGCACTTTTGTCTGCAATAAACTATCATCAATTTCATATACTACTTCCAGTCTTTTTTTCAGGCGCTCCTGTTCCAGCTCCAATGTTACTTTAGTAAAATCAAGTTCTTCCTGCAATGAAATCCATTCCTGCTCACTTGCTTTAAGACTATACCGGAAAGTATCGGCCAGCATAGCAATCAGTTCTCTGGTATGTTCCATGGCGGCAGGTACCGAGGCACTGATTGAGTTAAGGGTGTTGAATAAAAAGTGTGGCTGTATCTGAGCTTTAAGGGCATTCACTTCGCTGTTGTAAGCAGCCTGCATTAATTGTTTTTCCCGTTCTTTTTGTTTTTGCGTCTGCAGGTAAAAACCATACACATGAAAGATAGCAAACTGTATACAATAGACTAAAAAAGGAATATATACATCCCACCATACACCATCACCGGTAAGGTAACCATCTTTTCGCCAGTCCTGAAGAAGCCTGTATAAAAAACCAGCAAAAAAACCCACATTGGTGCAGTTACAAGGTGAGCAACTATTTTAAAGCCAATTGATCTATTTTTCCATTTTATAAAATACAACCACCAAAGAGGCAATGTGAGCAAAGGTTTTAATACAATGTAAGAAAGACTGATTCCCATAAAACTATTTTGAGAACTGGTGTACCATATCGCAAACCAGTACTGGAAAGCAAAAAATAAATAAAACAGGCCAATAGCCAACAACTGCCATGTTCTGATGCCCCAAAAAAGTTGTTTTTGTAAAAGAGATTGCTGCATGAAATGTAATTTAGTAAAAATGATTTGCATGTATATTTATGTTTGAGCACCTAAATTGGACTGCAACTGGGGATTCTATTTTACCAATAATGTGGTTAGCTTTTTATTAAGTTTTTCAATGGTAATATTTTTGTCAATGATTATACCATTCGGATCAATTAAAAAATTAGCAGGTACAGATTGAACACCATACTGAACGGCTATTTCATTTTGCTGTCCTTTTAAATCTGAGACATTTGTCCAGTTGATTTTATCAGCGGTAATTGCTTGCAGCCAGGTATTTTTGTCCGCATCTAATGAAACTGATATTATTTCAAAATTGTAATTTTTAAATTGCTCGTATAGTTTAATAAGGTTTGGATGTTCTTTACGGCAGGGTGCACACCAGCTTGCCCAAAAATCTAGCAATACATATTTGCCTTTAAAAGCTGCCATGCTAATATTTTCACCCGTTGGAGATTTCTGACTAAATTCTTTTGCTGTTGTATTAATTTGAGCAGATTTGGCGCCTTCAATTTTTAAAATAATTGCTTTCCCATCCGGGCTATTTTTTGCCCACCCAGGAAGCAATTGAAAATCATTTTCTACCACCGAGTAATCTGCAAAAAAGGTTGTGTAACGATTGAATGAAAAGAGACTCAAAAGTGAAGTGCGGTTGGTCTTAAAATAAGTGTACGATTTTCTAATATCGTCCTTTTTCAGACTATCGAAAATTGCACCTAATTTATTGA
>JBGSWA010000416.1:0-7758 GCA_041752645.1 Gillisia sp.
CGTTTTCCCCTCCCTGTTACTATTTGTGATAGATTTTATTGCAGTTTGTGTCACTGATATTTTTTACTAAAAAAAATGATAGCATTGCAAAGCAGCCCAAGTTATACACAGGGAAAACCTGTAATCGAGTTAAAAGATCTCCATAAAAGTTTTGGGGAGTTAAAGGTGCTCAATGGCTTTAACCTACAATTGTTTGAAGGCGAAAATCTGGTATTAATGGGGAAATCCGGTTCCGGAAAATCGGTGATGATAAAATGTTTGGTGCGCCTTCTGGACCCTGATCACGGGCGCATTGAGATCCTGGGGAAGGATATCTCGAAATTAACCCAACAGGAAATGGACGAATTAAGAGCAGAAATTGGATTTTTATTTCAGGGCAGTGCCTTATATGATTCTATGACCGTGCGTGAAAACCTCGAGTTTCCAATGCGACGGCATACAGATAAAGTTGACATGAAAAATGCAGATAACCTTGTGCTCGAAGCCCTGGATAGTGTCGGGCTGGCCAAAGCCATAGACCTTATGCCGGAAGAGCTCTCCGGAGGCATGCAGCGGCGTGTTGCACTGGCAAGGGCACTTATTCTCAAACCCAAGATAATTATTTATGATGAACCCACCACCGGGTTAGACCCGATCACCGCAAAAGAAATTATTTTGCTGATGGAGAATATCCAGGAAAAATACAAAACCTCCTCCCTTATCATCACTCATGATGTCGACTGTGCAAGGGTGGTTGCAAACAGGATGATATTATTGCTGGATGGGGTGGATTATGTCGTAGGAACTTTTCATGAGTTACAGGCCTCCAAGGATCCAAAAGTCAAGGCCTTTTTTAAATAAAATTGCTGTGAAATGAGCAGGAGCGAACCAAATTATTATCACCGATAAATCCCTTTGAATTGCATATGACCCATTAATAACAATAAAAAAAAACATACGAAATGAGCAGGAACGAAACACGATGTAAATACTGATGAAGCGCTGCGAAAATCATGTGACCAATTAATAACAATAAAAAAAAACAAATGAAAAAAGATACTTCACAAAATATCATGCTGGGGATATTTGTCATTATAGGAAGCGTACTTTTGGTGCTGAGCGTTTATTTTATTGGAAGCAAAAAAGACTTGTTCCAGAATACCTCAAAAATAAGTTCGGTATTTAAAAATGTGAACGGACTTCAAATAGGAAATAATGTACGATTATCCGGGGTGAATGTCGGCACGGTAAGAGGAATTAAAATACTTACCGATACCATTATCGTGGTGGATATGTATATTGAGGAAGAAGCGGTATACCTTATCAAAAAAAATTCCATTGCCTCGATAAGTTCGGATGGGCTGGTGGGATCCATGATCCTGGATATACTTCCGGGAAAAGAACCCTCTGATCAGATTATAAAGCCCGGGGATACCCTCAAATCGATAAGCAGGATTCCCACGGCAGAAATGCTGAACACCCTGAGGACCACTAACAAAAATGCTGCCCTGCTCACCAAGGATTTGCTAAAAATAACCAATGCAATTAACAATGGCCAAGGCCTATTGGGAACTTTGATAAAAGATGACACCTTGGCTGGAAATATTAAACAAACATTCGCAAATTTAGAACAAACCAGCATAACTGCGAAGAGGTCTATTGACAGACTCAACCAGATTTTAAGCGATGTTGACCTAAAGCAGAGTGTTGCAGGGGTTTTGGTTAGCGATACCACCTCAGCAAATAATATGAGAGAGGTCTTTGTGAGCATGGGAAAATCAGCTCAGAATATCGATTCAATGACCTCGAATCTGAATCAATTTTCTGCAGAACTCAAATCCAGCCAGGGTCCCTTGAATTTCGTGATTAACGATACAACTTTTGTCAATAACCTGGATTCCACCATTGAAAACAGCCAGGATGCCAGTGTGAAATTCAATGAAATTATGGATGCCTTAAAACAAAGTTTTTTGTTAAGGGGATATTTTAGGAAAATGGAGCGGCAAAAAGAAAAACAAGAGGAATGCCTGGAAAAAACCTAGTTTATATATTCCCCGGGATTCTGAGAAATATCATTCTTTTATTTCTTCCCAGATATTAACTTTAGATTGGAATTTCTATTGATTAAAATGTACATTTATGGCAAACCCAAAAATCCCTGGGAATACGGGAGGCCTCTGACAAATAAATCAGTTCGAGGCAAGGCCTTGCGGGGCATCAAAAAAAAATAGGCAATTAAATTCCTGGCCCAGCCGCAAGGCAGCGGGATTAAACCCTTAAAAATTAAAAAGCATTAAAAATCTACCGATGAAAAAAATTATTTATAATACCGATTTTTCTGACAGTTCAGTTTCAGCATTAAAATACACCTATGCTCTTAGCAAGGTATTGCAGGTCGATGTAATTGTGCTCCACATTTTTAAAGAGCAACCCGAACCGGAAAAAGAATTGATATCAGATGAAAAACTGATCCTCCAACATTATAAAGACCGCATCAGGGATTTTTGCAGCCTACATCTAAAACAGGATTTTGAGAGTTTAAATTTTTCCGAAGCAGCAGTTAAGGGTACGGATGTGAGTCGGGAAATCCTCCATTTTGTAAGAGACCTCAATGTGGGAATGCTTGTGATGGGCGCTTGTGGAACAGGCAATCTAAAGGAGTTAATCCTGGGCAGTACCACCACCGATATGCTGGAGATCTCACCATTTCCCCTATTGATAGTTCCCAAGGGTTTTGTCTTTAAGAAACTCGAAAAAATAATGTACGCCAGTGATTTACAACTAAAAGACATCTACAATATTGGGGAATTGGTAAAAATAATAAATCCTCTGAATTCAAAAATTTCCATAATACATGTGAGCAAAGAGGATAATCTGATTAATAAAAACCTTTTGGAGTGGTTCAGGAAATCTTTATCAGAAAAGGTGAATTACCCACATATTGAAATTGAAACAGTTATTTCTGAAGATATATTTGATACCCTGAAGTTATCCATAGATGAAGCGGATGTAGATATGGTGGCTATGATGGAACGCAAACACAAACCTGAAATCAACTATTTATTTCACCGGGATCTGGTAAAACGCATGCAGTTTTCCCTCAAGGCCCCCTTATTGAGTTTCAACGAAATCTCCTGAACAATCCGGATCCTTTAAGAATAAAACAGGTCAAAGAGAAAGCTTGACCCTCCTGAGAGGCCTTTCTACCAATTTAAAATTCCAAGGTACTTCCTCTGACCCAGGCTTGCGGGTAATCTGAAAAAAAAACAAAATGTAATTTACCCAGACTGCCGGGGGAATAAAACCCGGATGTTAAAAATCAGGGAACTACCTCGTGCCAAGCCCACTAGGTATCCAGTGGTTTTTTATTTGATAGAAATCCATCGGTTTTTAACCTTTCCTCTAAAATCGGGGCAAGGCCTCGGGGAGGTAAACCCAAAAGAGATTTTTTCCTTGTAAATCTCAACATGCCCCAACGCCCTGTAATTAACTTGAGGGTTGCTGCGCAATTTTCTAAGCAGATTTCAACCTGAGAAAATACTTGTAAATTTCAAACCAAATAACACAGCAGAAACCAATTCCTGCTGCGAATGAGATTTGAAAAACTGTTAAGCTTCGCATTTTAAAAAATGCCGCAAGATCTTCTTGATAGATCATCAGGAGCAGCAAAAAGAAACTAATCAGAATTATCAGCCAGATAAGCGGGTTTTTACTTTTAAAGCTACTCAATACCGAAAAGTAAAATGACCTGTTAACCAGGGTTAAAAAAATATTCGCAAAAATAAGAGTACAAAAAACCATGGTCCTGGTAATATCCTCCCCATAATTATTTTGAACTGAATATTGATAAATAAACAGGCAACCCAGGGTGATTACCAACCCCTGGAGAATACTTATGGACAATTCCTTCCATCTTAGAAAAGTCTCTTTTATATCCCGGGGAGATTTGAGCATGCCGTCCTTTTCCAACGGTTCATTTTCATATATAATGGAACAGGTTGGGCCCATTATCAATTCTAAAAAAATAACATGAACTGGGGAAAATATAACCGGATAAATCCAACCTAAAATTACAGGGAGCGCAACGGTTAAAATAATGGGAATGTGAATGGAAATAACATACTGAATGGCCTTTTTAAGGTTGAAATAAATTTTCCTCCCCATTGCGACCCCATCTACCATCTTTGCAAAATCGTCATCAGACAATATTAAGGAAGAGGATTCCTTGGCCAGGTCCGAACCGCGTTTTCCCATGGCAATTCCAATATGTGCAGCTTTAAGTGCGGGAGCATCATTTACCCCGTCACCGGTCATCCCCACTATTTCCCCCTGTTTTTTAAGGCTATTGACGATTTTGAGTTTTACCTCCGGAAAAACCCGCGTAAATAAATAGGTGTGCATTACCTTTTGGTCAAATTCCTCCTCAGAAAGCCGCATTAATTCCTCTCCTGTTGCAGCCTTCTCTCCCTTTTTAAAACCTACCTGATTTGCAATGGCCCGGGTGGTTATTGCGTTATCCCCGGTAATAATTTTAATTTTTATCCCAGCATTGTAGAGGTGTTCGAAAGTGGTACTGATGTTTTCCTTGGGAGGATCATAAAACCCGAGCAATCCCAGAAATTCAAATTTAAATTCTTCCTGGTCTTCAGGGAATTTTTCTCCCTCAAATCCTGACAGCCCTACTCCGAGCACCCTTAAGCCTTCGGATGCAAACTGAGCTGCGGTTTTTTGAACCTCTTTTTTTTCTTCAGAAGTTAAACTGGAATGCGCTATAATTGCTTCAGAGGCACCCTTTACCGCGATGATCCGGTCGGCCTCCTTGTTTTCAAAAATATGGGTCATCATAGGCGGCTTCCCGGATAAGGGATACTCATGGACCATCTTATAATCCGGGCGCTCATCCCTTTCCACAACTTTTTCATAGACTTTGTGAAGGGCTTTCTCCATGGGATTAAAAGGAACACTCTCACTGGCCCACATAGCTGTAGAAATAATATGAATAAATTCGGGGGAGTGCCAGCTTTTTTTCCCTCCAATGGATTTCGAGTTAAAATGGTAGATTTTAAAGAGTTCCATTTTGTTTTGGGTGATGGTCCCTGTTTTATCTGTACATAAAATACTGGTTGCACCCAAGGTCTCAATAGTTTGGGTCCGTTTTACAATGATCCCCAATTTCATCAGGCGGTAGGCTCCCAAAGCCATAAAAGTGGCAAAGGCCACCGGGATTTCCTCCGGAAGCACAGACATTGCAATGGTCAGTCCCTTCAATAAGCTATCCAACAGGCTTTTTGAATTGTAAAAACTGATGCCCCAGATCAGGAGAAAAATCCCAAAACCCCAAAGAGCCATTTGTTTTACAAACCGGCTTATTTGATCCTGCAGGGGCGATCTCAACCTTTCTATCCCTCCCAGGGAAGTGTCAATTTTACCAAGTTTTGTATTCCGGCCAACCTCTGTTACTCGAAATACGCATTGTCCTGACCCCACCGCTGTGCCGCGAAAAACAGTATGATCATCGGTTTCCCTGAGTCCCTTGTTCACACTGAAGGCTTCCCCGGTCAGGATGGATTCATTTACCGAAAAATCGTTGAGTTGAAGGACAACCCCATCTGCGGTAATCAGTCCCCCCTCCTGGGCCACGACAATATCCCCAACCACAATTTCCTCGGTAGGAATTTCAAGGCTTTGGTTATTCCGAATTACCGTGGAAAGGCTTTGGGTATATTCTTTCAGGGCATCTAAAGCCTTTCTGCTCCGGGCATTTTGAAAAAATGAAATTGAGGAGATGATTATAATTGCTCCCAGTAAAAAAAGGCCTTCACTGAATTCTCTCAACAGAAAATAAATAGTAGAGGTGGCTAGCAATAGCAGGAACATGGGCTCCAGGACGATCTCTTTCAAGGTATCCCAGAAATAACCGGAATTTAGGTCTTCAATTGAATTAGGCCCGTACTTTTCCCGGGAATTGATCACTTCAGCCTCGGTGAGACCTTTAAATTTAAATGGGTTCCTATCCATAGCTTTCCGGGAGGTTCAAAAATCCTAACATAGTCCTCAGTTGCCATCCTCTGGCACCTGGTGTGGTTCGCATCGATTTTCATCCTGCCCAGTTCCAGGCAAGGCTCTAGAGAATGGATTTTAATTTTGACAGCATGATCAGTTCCGATTTGTTTTTACCTGCAAAGGAGGTGGCAATTGCATCGGCCGTTTTTAAAATCAGGTAATTAATCTCAGGGGGGAAGAGTTTTTCATGTGCCTTCTTAAAATCCCTGAATTCCTCGAAGGCAAGGGCCGCATCCTGCCTGTTTTCCTCCAGCCAATCAAAAATAATTTCGATTTGATATGCCGAATCGGTTCCAAACTGGTCCTGGTACTCATCAACAGAAGCCCACTGCTGCTTTACAAGGTTCCTTAAAGCATCTATTTCCTCCTTTTTCACCGCTCTGTCAGAGGCCGCAATGGCGAAAAATAATTTTCCCAGATTCTGATAAAATTTCTGGGAAAACCCAGGGTTTGTCATGTTATTCAATTTTAATAAAAATTACATAATTTCAAATTAAAGGTAGCTGCCCAGAGCAAGAAAAAATATGACATATATCATCTTTTTAGGCAATTTACAGCTCAAAAAATGATTGACATGTTCAAAATAATTGTTCAAAAAATTGTCCTGACCCCCTAAAACACCTGGTTTTACTGATAATATCCGAAAATATATTTTAATGATTTTTTATTAAAATATCTAGGATAATAAATACGGTAAGTTGTATATTTAGCGTATCAATAAGATCAGTTTTTTTATTGCCCCCACCCCCACAATTATTTATTTCCAGCAATACAAGTATTGCAACCACTTTTCCCCCACAGAATTTCAATTTATACAGGTATTCTTAACCCAGGAACCTGTAAGAAAATTTAAATGTTTAATTCTTTGAAATAAGAATGTTTTGACTAATCTTTTAATTGGTGAAATATGAAAACTGTACTGCTCATTGAAGACGATTTGACCTTATTGGCTAATACCAAAGAACTTTTGGAATTAAACAATTATAAGGTATGGTATGCTGAAAACGGGGAAATTGGGGTGAACCTGGCCTTGCAAATCAATCCGGACATTATAATTTGTAATTTGATGTTGCCCGGTTTGGATGGAAATGGAGTTTTTGAAAAATTAAATAAAAACAAGGCGAGCCGGCGCATCCCTTTTATATTTTTGTCTTGTAAAACTGAAATTGACGCGCATAGGATTGGCAAAAATATCGGAGCGAATGATTATCTTACAAAACCTTTTAATATTCAGGATCTGATTCATTCAATTGAGCGTAGACTGGCCAAACATGTCGTTTTTAATCACAACACCCAGAAGAAATTACCTGTACCAGAACATTTAAAGATCAATTCCCTGGATCAATTGCGTGAATTCTTCAAAAAAACCGGCGAATTCGTAGAATTTGCCAAACACGAGGTGATCTATAGGGAAAGAAAAAATGCCGATTCAATTTACTTTGTTCAGAACGGCCTTTTAAAAACACACCGAATGGATGAATTTGGAAAGGAACTTATCACCGGAATTTATAAAAAAGGGGAGTTTCTGGGATTTTATTCTTTTAAAAAATTGTCCTCTTATCCTGAGACCGCCTCCGCCCTGGAAAACGGTACTTTGTACAGGCTTTCCACCAAACGATTTCAGGAAATTCTGTCTGGATCTCATCAGCTCACCCTCGAGCTGGCACAAATACAATCTGAAAATCTCGCTGTTTTAAGATCCCATTTACTGGAGAT
>JBGSWA010000417.1:0-20529 GCA_041752645.1 Gillisia sp.
ATCTCCAAAATTTACGATTACTTTTTTACCCGATGAAAAAATGGATTCCTGAACCTTATGATCATCTGTTACAAATCGATGCGAAACCAATTCATCATATCCCACTTCCTGCAGCCAGGGAGCCACTTTCTTGTAACTTTCAATAAAAGTGTTTTTATAAGCCCCCCATCTATCCCTGTCCATATTCCAAAGCGGTGCATTGCCATATAATACATTAAACAAATCCTTTTTCCACCAAATTTCAGGATTATGGTGGTTACCATCTTCCCAGCGCCATGAGCTTACAATAGCATCATGATAAACCAGGTCGTAAAGCGGCACTCTTGTGTATTCATTGATAGAATATTTCAGATAGATATCAGGGGCTACTCTTGAACCCAGCATTTGCGAGGGTCTTGGGTTACTCTTCCAGTCGCCATGCCAATAAATAGTTCCTTTTTTTGTAATGTCTGAACCAAACCAGGTACGTTGCAGTGTCATCATGCCATGGTTGTACACCCCATGCGATCCCAAGAAATCAGCACCCCATTCTCCTCCTAAGTACTGCCCATATTTCTCTGTAATCATTATATAATTTTCAATAACTGCTTTGGCGAATTGTTCTCGGGTAAGCGAATTCTTTTCAGAATAATCTTCAAATAAACCATTGGCCTGATATACATCCAAAAAATAAGTTTCATGATTGTATTCCCTCAATTCCCGATCGATACGTTTTATCATTTCGGGGCGAATAGCAATGGGATTGCTGGTATGGCCAAATTGATTATAAACCGTTTTACCATCTTTCTTTTTTATAGATAACTGATCGAACAACCCCGGATAACTTGTTAATGAAAACCGCAACGGACCTGTGGTATCCTGAGGTTTATACAAAGTATCTCTTGGTTTTAAATCAGTAAACAATTCATAAGCTCCAGTAGCATACCCTAATTTTTTCAAGCTATCATCGAAGCCCTTTGCCGGATAGGGGGTATGGTTTGCATCCCATAAAAACATGGCTTTCTCAATACCTGAATCTTTCAGTTCTTTAGCAAAACCTGCTTCCCGGGCATTGTCCCACACATATATATGCACAGCTCCAATCATTTTGGCCAAAGCCGGGGTTTTTTGGTCATTCTGTTTTAAAGTAATCACTTCATTCTTTTTCCAAATATATTCCCTGTATTTTTTTGCCTGCGCTACGTAACCCCCTTTATCAAAAAAATGATAAGTTACTTTTCTATCGTAGCCAAACTGTTCTTTGGAAGATAACCAAACCGGCGAAAACGTTACCAATCCATTTTCTCTTTTACTACGCAATGCTGCATCATACGGCGTTTCCAATATGGCCATGTATCCGGTTTTAAAGGCTGTATCTGTTATGCCCATCCACGCCATAGAAACACCCCCACCGCAAAAATAAGTACGACCATTTCCTAAAGGATATTCGGTATCATTAACCGGTAATAAGAAACCACTACCATCTGTATAAAGCAGATAGTAATTCTTATCAGGTGTAGTAAATGCACCAGGAAAATTAAATTCCCTTATTGGAGTTGATTCATTAGCCTTAATTGTTATTTCCAATCCTGTATTCAGGCTAATTATTGCTTCGAAAGGAAATGCACCTTTATAACTTACTTCAAGTGAACCCGGATCGTAAACAATTTTTTCAACGGTAATTTTTTCTCCATTTTCCGATTGCCTCCAAACTTTTTTGGCACGTTTATCCGTCACGGTTAACAATCCGGTTTTATCATCAAGCTGTACAATCAGCATTTCATTACTGATAGTCCAAACTTTAGCGAAGGAGCATAATGCAGAAAAAACTAAAACACAGGATAGAATTAATTTAATTAAATTTTTCTGCATAATCTATTTTACAAATGAAGTAGTATATGTACTGTTAGCTCCTTCAAAAACCAGGATATACTTCCCATGTGGAAGTTTGCTTACATCTACCTTAGATTGGGTGACATTTCTGCTGACAGCAAACTGTGAAATGACTGCACCATTCATGGAAACAATTTTAATGTATTGATTCGGTTGGTCAGATGATGCATGTTGTACCGTTAGCAGGTTAGATACCGGATTAGGAAATACCCGAATGATTTCAAAATTCGCTTCTCCTATCCGGATGGCCACAAGGTTGCTGTACTTAAATGAACCATCTTTATCCATCATTTTCAGGCGATAGTATTGAATCCCATTATTCAGTGCATGATCGTCGAATAAATAGGTGCTGTTTTGTAATACATTTCTGGCAACTACAGAGCCAATTTCTTTAAAGGAGGAAGCATTATAACTTTTCTCCACAAGGAAATGAGCAACATTCACTTCTGTTGAAGTAGTCCACTTTAAGGCAATATGTTCTTTTTGTAAACTACCGGTAAAGGATAAAAGATTAAGCGGCAAGGTTGAAACATACTCGAATGCACCCAAATCGCCTAAAGCACCCTGAGGCCTTTTAACGCCATTAAAATCCACCATGGATAATGGGGAACCTATTGCCTTGTCTATAGCAGGCGAATTAGGTTGCAGATTAAAATCAAATGAAGCTACATTCACGTGAAGCGGGTTGGCATTAAGCGTACTGCTGACGGTTGTATTGGCAGAAAAACCACCAATCGCACCAAAAAATAAATTATTATGAATGGTAACAGAGAAAGGCTGTGAAAAATTACTTTTGATTTGTTGAGGACAACCGCTCACAATATTATTGCGTATTACAAACCCTGAATTAGAAGGATTGGATGCTTCAAGTAATATCCCGCAATTTTCATAATTACCCTGTGATCCACAATTGTAAATGGTATTTTGAAATACACTAATATTTTGTAAAGGACCGTTGTTCAGGTATCCTGCCAATCGAAGACCCACCCTGCCAATATTATAAACAAGGTTATCATGTACCTTTATATCATTTGCAATGCCACCCTCTTCGCTTGCAATCGTTATGCCACTTCTACAATCAAATACCTTATTGGCATACACATCAATATTGTTGATATTTCTTTGAAAGGCATCAACATAGATACCAACTCGAATCAAATTGAATACAGTATTATGATGAATACTACCATTATTACATGCATTTTTAGCATCAATACCTTCCCCACCATTATTCAGATCAACCAACCGATCCGAAATGGTATTATATCCAACTTCAAAACCATCAACGGAAGCCATCGTAATACATTCATTTGTATTTTGTCCGGACGAAGGAATACTGCATGCTTCCATCACAATATTATTCAGCACAGTAATATTAGAGGAATTAGCAGCAATAATTCCGGAAGCTCCGGTTTTAATTGTCGTGCAATTTTTAACCGTTATGTTATCTGCATATCTGGAAAAAAAACCAACCCAGGTGGAATTTATAATTTGTAATCCATCTATTACAATATAACTTTTATAGGTAGTTGTATTTCCCAGAATAGTAAATAAACCAAGTCTATCGCCTGTTGTAGGCGTTACTGAACCAATCCCATCAATGATTACGCCATTTATTACTTCGGCTGAAAAAGTAATGGGTGCGCCTGGCAATCCCGAATTGGCGACATCTATACGACTGGTTGGAAAATAGGTACCTGATCTGATAATAACACTATCCCCTGCAACCGCCTCTAAAGCAGCCTTGTTAATAGTACGATAAGGTTGCGAAATGGATCCATTATTAGTGGCATCATTGCCTGTATTATCTACATAAATATTTCTACCATAAGCCATGGCTGTTAAAAGTAGGACTGACAGAAACATACACTTTTTAAAAAAAATAATTTTCATCCTAAATCAATTTATCTATAGCTCTATAATTTTAAATTCCTTTTAATTTTCAACAGGCGTATCTCCCATTTCAAATTCCAATCTACCTCCATTTACGATATCTTCATGGGTAAACCATGGTTTATCCCAAACCTTTCCATTGATTTTACAAGACTGTATATAGATATTCTTATCCGATACATTCTTTGAGATAATTTTCAATATCCTACCGTTGCCGAGTGTAAGCGCTATTTCAGGAAAAGTAGCCCCTGTTAAATAATAAATATTCTGTCCGGCATTGGGAAAGAATCCCATGGCAGAAAAAATATACCAACTACTCATGGCACCACTGTCATCATTTTCCATTGCACCAATTAATGTAAACCGGGCCATTACTTTACTTGTATAATAACTAGCCAAATCTGAACGGTTGCCATAGTGAAAAGCATGTACCGTTAAAAAAGCAGGTTCATTACCATAATCTATTAAGTCATTTTCAAATGCATACTTTAGTTTTTTTGAAAACTCTTTTTTACCCCCATTAAGTGTCACAAGCTTTTCAAAATCATGAGGTATAAAATAAGAGTAGGTCCATGAGCTACCTTCATAAAAATAATCTTTCCATGATCCAAACCTTTGTTTAATGTTGATGGGAACAAAACCATTTCCCAACTTTCGCGGAACTATAAAACCTTTAAATCCATCACTTTCAGCTTCCGGGTTCCAAAGATTTATCCATTTACTACTTCTCTCAAGGTATTTTTTATAATCTTCAATTTTACCCAATCCTTTTGCCATTTGTGCTGCGCAAAAATCATTATACGAATATTCTAATGACACAGAGCTACTCATTTTCCCCGCAGGTATCCAACCCAATACTTTATACATCTTACTACTATCGGGCCCTTTATTGTAGCTGATACCATTTCGTCCACTTTCCGCATGAAATTTAATTAATTTATAAGCCTCGTTCCAGTCCACTCCTTTCAAATTCTTTACATAGGCATCCACTATAATATTATCTATATCGTTGCCTCCTTGTTCTACACCCATTTCTGTGCCAGCTACATAAGCGTCTTTTACTGACCCTGTTTTTTTATATCTTGCAATAAATGATTGAATGGTTCCACGAACCATATCGGGATCGGTTAATACTTTTAAAGGATAAAGCGTACGCCAGGTGTCCCATACTGCCAAATGATCATCCCATACCGGCACATCCTTATCAAACCACTTGCTATCATTGGTTCTGTTTCGTGGCATCAGGGAAGCATGATAAGCGGCAGTGTAAAAAAGGACTCTTTGAGTTTCAGTACCACCTGAAACTACTATTTTGCTTAGTTTTTTATTCCAGGCATTAATAGCAGTATTTTTAACTTTTGCATAATCCCAATCCGGTATTTCATTATCCAGCCAGTAAGAAGCCTGTTCTACATTTTTTAGCGAGATGCCAACTTTTAAATAAATGGCTTCATCTTTTTGTGTTTTGTATTTTACATAAGCACCCAACCTATCATTCTTTTTTTTCCACTTTTCTTCCAATTGATTGGAATTTATTACATCATTAAACCATGTACCTTTAGATAAAGGATTTTTGCTTAATCGCATTACAAAATATACATTATAAGGACCATCAGAAAAGCCTCCTGTATAAGTTCCAAACCCTTTTAACTCGTTGCCATTGTAAGAAGTGAATGTTACAGAGCCATCTATAAAACGACTATCCGGCCCTCGCATTGCCGTAGCGATGTCCGTAATGTTATGCGCCACATCGAGCATGATGATGGCACTGTCTGTTTCAGGAAAAGTAAACCTGTACATTGCGGAATGTTCTGAAGGAGTTACTTCGGTTCTTATTCCGTACCGCGTAAGGGTTACTCCATATTCAAAAGGTTTGGCTATTTCGTTTTCCTTTTCCGAATCATGCTCAGATTCGCCGGTGGCCAATCCTAACTGCGGCGATAGGAAAACTTGTCCGTATTTACCCCAACCGGTACCACTTACATGTAACTGCGCAAAACCCCGGATTGGTTGCCCGAATACATAACAATCCATATCATACTTATTATTGCCGGGATTGGTATGCGGACTTGGATTGATGGAAGCATTGGGTAATTGTGGCCCTAATACAGTACTTGTATTTTGATCCCTTACACCAATAAAATTGTCGACATAGTCAACCAGATTTTCATTTTGCGCCGATACGCCATTCGCCTTTTGAACATTGCATGAACTAAAAATTACAAATAGCAATAACATTAAATATAATCCCAAAAAGAATATTTCCCGATTTTTTGTTTTCATTATTTTTTGCCTATTTTTTCTTTACTAATGAAAAAATATATTTATAGTCAGCTCCGTTTAATTTACTACTTACATTAATTTATGACTATCCTGTTCAATTTCTGTTCTCCTGTCAATATTCTAAAGCTGTGTTTTATAAAACGTTATCTTCTTTCTCAATTTACTGAATTCATTTTTTCCAACTTTATTGCAAACCCACCACCGTTGGCCATATCCATTTTGAGTTCCGTATTCTTATTTACTTCCCTTATTTCCATTTTATAGTCATTCCCTATTCTGTTAGCATTTATTCCATCACAAAAAATTGTCGCCTTATAATTTCCGGCACCTAAAAAATCAAACTTTAATTGAATGGATTTTCCTATCCAGTTATTGAGCCCGGCCACATGCCATGTGCTCCCTTCTCGCCTTGCTATGATAGCATGATCCCCAATTTTACCACTGAGGCAAATCGTTTCATCCCAAACGCTTGGCATGGAAGCAAGGTATTCTAAGATCACCGGTTCTGCTTCATAGGCAGTGGGTGCATCGACCAGCATTTGGAAAGGCCCGTAAAACAGGGTAAACATGGCAAGTTGATTACACCTTGTGCCTTGTGTCATAGGTCTGTAAAAGCTCATTTTAAAGTCGGCCTTCTTTGCGTTGTACATACCACCCGGTGTGTAATCCATTGGCCCTGTCAACATACGGGTAAAGGGTAAAATAGTAGCTTGCGTCAGTATATCTACGTTAGAAAATTTATTCCACTCCAATCCCTGCACAGCTTCATAATTCAAAATATTGGGATAAGTACGTTCTAAGCCCGTGGGTTTATAAGCCGCATGAAAATCGACAATCATTTTACGCTTTGCTGCTTCTTTAGCCAGACGCTCATAAAAGTTTACCACCGTTTGGTCGTCCCGGTTCATAAAATCAACCTTGACCCCTTTTACACCCCATTTCTCAAATTGATCAAGGGCCTCTGTCATTTGCCGGTCGAGGGTATGCCATACACACCACAAAATAATACCGACACCTTTCTCTTTGGCATAATTGAAAAGGTAGGGCATATCAAGCGTGCCGGATAATGCCGTGCTACCATCTGTTACTACAGAACCATCGTTTACTTTCAACAGGTCAAACTGATCGCTCCAGCCTTCATCCATCATAATGTATTCCAAATGATTTTTTGCAGCAAAATCAATATAATACTTATATGTTTCTGTATTGAAACCTGACTTAAAATCTACTCCTGATAAGTTGTTCGCATTCCACCAATCCCAGGCAACCTTTCCCGGTTTTATCCAGGAAACATCATCCAATTTATTATCAGTAGCAAGCAAGTAAACAAGATTATTATAGAGCAAATCCTTTTCCTTATCAGCCACCACCATTAGCCGCCATGGAAAGCTTCGGGTACCTTCGGTTTCAGCAATATATTCTGCCGACTCATAACGTATTCTATTAAAATTATTTTGTCCACCAACACTATCTCTTACCACAAATTTTGGTGCTATACCCTGCAATCCGTTATGCCCGTTGTATACAAAATAATGACCGGGATAATCGAGTAAATCAGATTCGGTCAATGCAATGTAAAATCTATTGCTTTCGGCCACCAACGGCATAGAACCCATATTCTTTGGGGTAAGGGTAGAAATTTTCTTGTTGAAAAATTCGGCTTCATAACTAAAATCATAAGTAGGGGTGGTTTGTAACCAACCGCTTATATCTTCTGCAAACTGATAATTAATTTGCTCCTCCTTAACTTTTATTTTTCCTGGGAGAGATGTTACAAAACGATAAGCTACCCCATTATTGTAAGCCCGAAAAATCAGTTGATAATTGACATTAAATTGCAGAGTCAGTTCATTAAAAACATTCGTATATACCTCAGCCCTGCCATATAAAGGTTTTACTGTTTCATTTACACTACGCTTTGATGCTTTTGGCTTTTCATTGTTAATTCCCAATAGAGTTCCATCTACAAGAGATAAGGACATTTTGCTTGGCAACAAAACCACAATATCATTAACCATAACGCTATAGGATAAATCAGGGGTTGCATGTAATTGAACACTGATCCTATTATCAGGCGATGATAACTGATAGGATTGACCCCGTACCTCAGATACGCATAACAGCAGCATACAAAAGGTTGAAAAGGCAGCATACTTCATTAAATCAACTATAATATTCTTAAGATTATCCATCCTATTATGGCCTTTATTGCAGTATTTCGTTTTTACCATTTTAAAATCATTTTACTTTCTGACTTGCCATCATTCATATAATTTACAAAATAATTACCGGCGTTTAGATGTGATGCATCAATGCTCGTTTGAACAGCATCCTTTGCTACTGAATATTGCCCAACGACCCGGCCATCAGCAGAAAGTATTCTAATGAAGGCACCTGTTTTAGCTTTAGGATGGCTAATGGTTACGTTATTAGTAACCGGATTGGGAAAAATATCTAAACCAATAATATTTTTATCTGCCCGAATGATAATTACTTTACTGAATTTGAAGCTACCATCCAAATCAACTAAACGTAATCTGTAAAATACTACACTCTTTGGTGCTTCCCAATCATCAAACGTATAGCTGTTTCCATTTGGATTATTTTCAGCATTTACATTCCCGATAGGTTCAAAGCTCAGGCCATTGATGCTTCTCTCAACTACAAACTCTTTGGCGTTTATCTCAGAAGAAGTAACCCATTGAAGCGAAACTGCTTTACCCGAAACCAACCCTTTGAATGATAAAATATTGATGGGAAGTATAACAAGTTGTGAAGGCGTAAAAGCAACACCCCTAAACATATAGTTGGCTCCTGCTGATACAATATTTGTAACCAAAGGAGGCGTTGTACCTATGCTTTCTGTCCGTCCGGCAGCATCAGTAAGCAGTACAATATTATTATTTGGCGTTGCAGCTTTAACGACAAAAATTTCAGGTTGACCAGATGCATTTATGCGAACAGTTAGATCGTGAAGACCACCGGTTACTCCTGTTTCAGATACCGGATTAAAGGAACCCGCAAATACCCATGTTGTGCCATTCCAGTAAAATTTTACCAACCCAAGGTTAAGATCAGCACAATAAAGTACATCAAATTGAGAGGTAAGATAAGATACATTTGGGTCTAAATCAACCAATGCCAGAGACTGATAATTATGACCGGAAATATTCACACCAGGGAAAGATACATTCGTTGCATAGTTACCAGATGCAGGATTAGGCGTTAACGTACCTACCGTACTATTATTAGCATAGTAGACCTGGTTTTTGAACATTTTTATTGATCGTACCGAACCATTAAAAGCAATGGAGGCAGTGGTAATGGGCGTTCCAAATTGTAAAAACCGCGTTGAATTAGATGATGCAGGAGAAGCACTGCTACCAGATACGTAATACCTGTTTCCATTATCTGTAATGGCAGATCTTACTGTTCTATTGATAGTTGTACCTGGAATTCTGGTAGAATAATCGGGGAGTCCATTAAAATTTACAACTGCAATCACTTTATCATTTGCTTGATAAGTGGTAGAAGCTGATCCGACAGCACCTTCATAGCCAAAAACAGAGAGATATCTTCCATCGGAAGATAAGTTCAACTGCCCTTCACCAGTGGTATTGTCACCGCTAAGTATAATACGATTAGGCGCTGTAGAACCGGCATCGCCAAGTGTTACCGTAACTCCGGTTGCTGTACCAGAAATATTATATTCTACAATACCAGCTTCCGCAGCATTACTTCCTAAAGAAGTGTTGCCATCTCCAACCCTTGTAACCACTATATTACCTTGTGTAAAATATGAAACAGCCGGAATACCACCAAATTCATAGGCACCCATATCAGGTTTTGGGCCTACAGGCCGGGCAATACCAACCAAATCCGATGAACTAAACCTACCTGCCGAATCGTTGCCTGCATTTATGGCAGGACTTTGTGGGAGCAGTGTGAAATCATTATTGGCAGTATCGGCAAATAAAGGATTAGCAAGAATATCATTGATATTGTAGAAACCTCTTAAGTTGCTATTGAACATCAAATTATTATTTTCCGAAAAATTAGTGACTGAACTTGCAGAACTTAACCTATTGCCTGTACGGGCAAACATAATATTATTGTACACCTGCAAATTATTTCCTGTAATAACAGTTATTTCTCCATCACCTATTTCGGGACTCTTACAATTTTGAAAAGTAGTATTGTTTAGAATTACAACGTTATCACTAAGAAAACTGTGTATCCCGCGTCCACCATTTCTATAGCAAAGATTATTTATAATTAATACCCGGCCATTGTAGGGAAGGACTCCCGTACCGAGTTGTGTATTTCGGTTATCGTCGACAATAATTCCATTGCCATCGGTAATACCCTGACAAGTGGTACCGCTTCTCCATGGAACAAAAAGCTGATTACCATAGCAGATATTATTACGAACAATCATTTTAAAATCAGAGGTATTATTATCATAATCCCAGCTATGAAAAATAGAAATACCGCTTGTACCATAGCGTGTGTACCAGCTATTATTATAAATAAGATTATTTTCAATTGTTACATAATCTGCTTCATTAGAACCAATCCCTCCGCCACCACACTCAAATACTTCATTGTTTCGTATGGTAACATGATGTGGGTGGCCTCCTGAACGACCATCCACCGAGATACCATTTCCATTGTAAATAGAATTGGGACTTCCAGTCGGGTTATTGCAACCTGTTGGCTGATTAAGAGCATCTGAAAGAAGAATATTACTATTATTGCCCCTTATTTTAAAACCTTCTATTTCAATATAGCCGCAGTCACCAGAAACCAAAATTGCATTCCATGTACTAAAACTAATAAGAGGGGTATGACCCGGAAAGTTTTTAAAAACGATGGGCTGAGTTTCTGTACCAGAATTCCGGATTCTTAAAATAGCCTGCCCATCTACCACCGTAGTATAGGTACCGTTCATTACAAAAACAGTATCACCCGGTGCTGTAAGATTGGAGGCGGGCTGCAAGGTGGCAAAAGGCTGAGCAAATGTACCGGGAAAACCATTACTGCCGAAAATAGCAGAAACATAATAATTGGTAGCATTGGCTGAATTAAAAAAAACAAGCATCACCATGCTGACACATATGTAAAGTACTTTCCTCATAACTTTCAATATTTTTTATTATTAAAATTAAATTTTTATAAAACACCAAAATAATAGAACCCTAAATGAATACCATCGAATTACCCTGACTACTTATCCTATCCTTTATTTCTGAGACTATTCAATTAATTATCTAAATGAATAGTAACTGGTCCTGATTCTTTGGAAAGTTGAATAATCGCTTTTGTTGTAACATCATTTTTTGTGACGATTATTTCATATGTTCCAAAATGTCCGCGTATAGTAACCTGGCCCTTGGTATTGGTCGTTGCCGTTTCATTGGTTTTCCATTTTTCATTAACCCATTCCCGCCAAACTGCCGCATTGTGTTTAGGTGTCCAATCAGATCGAAACATGGCCGCATCGGGCTTCCAATGCTTATTTTGCCAAAAGCCCCAAATGGTAAAGCCGGTTACTACCGGGTGGCTATAGCAGGCAATTAAGAAATCTCTTGTATAATCTGCTTGTAGTTCTTCATCAGTCATATTAATATCAAATTCGGTGATTTGAACAGGTAAACCCATTGGTTTAAACATATCCAGATCTGAAATAATTTGTTCGGGATTTCGGGGTTGCCTGCCAATATGGCCTTGTACCCCAATGGCATCAATAGGTGCACCGTTGGATCGCAATGTAGCAATCGTATCTAAATAAGAAACTATATTCCGAGGACTAGCAATGCTGTTGAGCATGCTGTAATCATTAATAAAAAGTTGTGCAAGAGGATCTATTTTCTTTGCCAATTGAAACCAATATACGGTTTCATTGGCCGGTAAATATTTTAAAAAATCCCTTTCGTGTAATAATTCATTAATAACATCCCAGGCAATTACCCGCCCTTTGGTATAAGTCATTTTGGAACGAATATCCTCTTCAATAATCTTTCTGAATTTGGCGGTATCCTTTGTTGCAGTTTCTCTTGCAATGCCTGGGGCAAACTTAAAGCCGGGCCAAACCAGGTTATGTCCACGCTGCCGAAATCCATTTTTCTCCAACCATTCAAAAGCTTGCTTAGTTTCTGCCTGTCTTTCAGGACCAGCTCCCCATCTCGGCCATTTAAATCCATTTTCGATTACAGCCGTGTTAAAAAATTCTTTGATAGTCCGCTTATAATTTTCAGAATCAGGCAAATCATTTGCTAAGATAGCTTCATTAGCAGCAGTTCCCCATATAAAAGCCGATTGAATCATTTTAACTGAAACCATTACTCCATCAACAGGTATTCCATTTATATCCACAACCTGCACCAATATGGGTGCCGTTCTGATGGAATCAATTCTTTTGAGTGCTGTTTTCCTCCATTCAGCATTGTCCTCTCTCCCTTTGTAGGTGAAACGGGTAACCGGCATATTATCAAGCGTAATCTTCTGCTCAAAATTTAATAGTTTCAGGTTGGTAATTTCGACTTTTTGTGCAAGTGCCGCATAGGAAAAACAAATCTCAGCCTCCCCAATATTCATGTCTCTTGTGGCTACAAAGCCGATTTCTATATTTTTCCATTCTGGCCCTACACTCAGGTCAGTTATTACACTTTTATCGTAGGGTTGCTTGGCTTGTTGTACGAAAAAATAAACAAATGCTTCACCGGATTCTTGTTTCGCATAAATAGACCGAATGGAAAAACGAGCCAGCATTACATCACCCTTTTTGATGGCGCCATTTGATTTCCAACTCGATTGAATGGCATAATGGCTTTTTGCAGCAGCAAAAACTTCAGTATTAAAGATAGGGTTTACACCATTTTCTAATTTAATATTGAATACAGGTGGCTTTTCACCATTACTATTATCAATAAACTTAAATGACTTTGCAGCATCTTTAGGAAAAATATTCTTTGGTGCTAACACCCTTATACCAAGAGGTAGTTCATCCAAGGTTTGTGCAACTAATGCAGGTACAAAAAAAACATTTAGTATTACTATTAACCCCAGGATTTTCATGTCTGTATTTTTTTATTGCGCTGGTTAAAGCCAGTTTTTTCTATTTGCCACATGGTTCCGATATTTATCGGAACCCTAATACTCATCCTTCTAAAATTCGGACAGGTTCGTACCGGGTGCGCCAATGCTGGTGGGGATGTCATATAACTAATATTTTGCCTTAGACGAATACATACTTTTCAAGATATTAATCAAATCATTTGTGACACCCTTCTTTCACTTTTCATACTTCTTCTCCATCTCATCATAATACGCCTTCAACACATAAAACGCTTTCTTCTTATTCCCTTTCTGATCATACAAACCCTTATTATTCCATCCTTCCTGTGTTTCGGGATTGTTTCTTCGAGGTGACCGAAAATCGTTCAGAATCCATGGAGATACCCCTAAAAAATTAGCAGGCATTCTTTTCATCATTGCAATCTGCTCTTTATAGTACCATTCCTGAAAATCTTCTGTCCACCTTGTAGCACTATCACCATAAAATCCACCCACCGCTTCTGCTCCTGTCTCACTAAAAAACATAGGCTTTGCATTGGGTGCCCATTTTACTTTTCTACAATTATCAGGAAGACCGCCATACCAACCAATGTATTGGTTCACCGCAATGATATATGTATAATCCCCCAATTTATCTTTTACCACCTGCTCGCCATTCAACCCAAAATTTTCTAAAGCAGCAGCAATTAACCTTGTGTTATCCAATATTCTTGCATTTTTTGCAAGTGTACTCATAAATGCCAATCGTTCATCACCGGGAGGCGTTTCATTACCAACTGACCAAATAACGATACTAGCTCTATTTCTATCGCGGGTAATCATTTCTGTCAACTGTGTTTGTGCTTTGGCCAATACTGCATCATTTCCGAAATCAATTGTCCAATACACCGGAATTTCAGACCAAACCATTAATCCTAAAGAATCAGCTACTCTTGTCATGTTTTCACTATGCGGGTAGTGAGCCAACCGAACCATATTTGCATTCAACTCTTTTACTTGACCCAACAAATACACTGCATCCTTATAACTGTATGCACGACGCATACCTTCCGGCATTTCTTCATGAATACAAATTCCCCTAAAAAAAACCCGTTTACCATTGAGTAATACCTGATCGCCATTTACTTCAATATTCCTAAATCCAATTTTTTCTTCAACCTTATCTGCAGGTGTGCTAATAATTACCTTATAAAGTGACGGGCTTTTTGTTGACCACAACTTTAAATATTTTGAACTCAACGTAAATGATACGCTATCTCCATTTGCAGCAATTTGATTACGAATATTCAATTCAGGTATTTCAACGATTATTTCGCCTTTAATCGGCGCACTCAATTTAACCCAACCTTCAATAATCTTTTCTTCCCTAGTAAAAGCACCTTTTTGAAGTTGAATATTGTAATCCTCTATAAAATCATTTGGAACGATTACAAGGTTAACATCCCGGGTAATACCACCATAGTTCCACCAGTCGGTGTTTAAGGTTGGTATTTCATCCTTCATTCGTTTATTATCTACTTTTACAACCAACCAATTATTTTCAGGTTTTAAAATCGAATCCGGAATTTCAAAATTAAACGGGGTAAAACCTCCCTTATGCATTCCCAATTTTATACCATTTAAGTAAACGTCTGCTTTATAATTTACAGCACCAAAATGAACAAATACTTTTTTGCCATTCATTGACTCTTTAAAATCAAAGGACCTTTTATACCAAACGGTACCTTCATAATAAAGAAACACCCGATCTTGGGAATTCCAGTCTCCCGGTACATATAGCGTATTTTTAGTACTATATCCATGTTCAAGTTTATCAGTCTTGTTTTGAGGAACATCGCTGTTCCAATAGGCATCCTTATCCTTTTGATTTCTTTCCACGTAGCGATAATCATAAAACCCGGTTTCATACGGATCAATAATGTATTGCCATCTACCATTTAAGTTGATGTTGGTTCTGCCAGGTATATTTGCAATTAAAGGCACCTGTGCATTAGCATTGCAACATAACAAGAAAAGAAAGAAAATTCGGATAAAATACATATCATTCTAAAATACTGATAAAAAATCAAAACTATGATTGAGCATATAAAATACCCTACGCTTAAATATAAAATAAATAGATAACCAATGAAAAAAAATGAAGCCGGATATCCATTTTTCTCAAAACAGATAATCCAGCATTCATTCCCGACTGCTTGCTTATGAAACTCTTTAGATTTTATTAAAATTTTCTACAGGCAACTACTTTACGATATTCAGATATAAAATCTATTTTATAAACCTGGATACCATTCTACCTTCCGCATTGGTAATAATTACCTGATACTGACCCTTTACCAGATTTGATACCGTAATTACAGATCTGTCTGTATTTATCCCAAGCTCTCTTTGCAACAAAACCCTCCCGGTCATGTCCAAAATTAAAAGATTGGTTTTTTGTTGCACCATTGGATAGGTCACATGGATAATATCAGCCGAAGGATTGGGGAAAATGTTAATCCCAATTGCCGGATAAATACCTTTGTTAACCAAAATAATATTGCTAAATTTAGATGAGCCATCCTTGTCAATAAGTTTTAACTTGTAATAATTATTTCCTGAAGTAATTGCAGGATGATCGAATGAATAACTGGCTCCATTTAAATTGTTCTTAGCCGGAACATATCCAATAGTTCTAAAATTAGTGCCATTTAAGCTATGTTCAACCTGAAATTCTTTTGCATTAATTTCAGTTAAGGTTGTCCATTTCAAAGTGGCCACATTTTTGATTAATGATCCGTTGAAAGAATTAATTGCAATAGGCAATATATCTGTATTTGAACCCGGCGTAAATGCTACACCCTTAAGCATTTCAGTATTACCAGTAGTAGCGAGCTCTGTAGAAGTTGGTAAAAACCCTTCCAGTGTATTCCAGTCTTCAGTTCTTTGAGAATTATCAACCACTTTTACCAGGCTACTTGAAACATAGGCCCCACCGGAGACAAGTATTTTTACACCATACAATGTGGGCTTTCCGTCTTCTAAACGACCGGTTAATGCCCAAAATCCAGTGGTAGGTAAAAAGTTAGGATTATGCAATCCACCCTCCGAAACGGGAGTCCATTCTGTACCATTAAAATAAAATTTACGCAGACCTGCATTTCTATCTGCAATATACATCAGATCAAGACCGGTTCCATCCCAACTCACTGTGGGATCAACATCAAAAACCTGAATTTGGTCATAATCATGATAACCCATTTGCACAGCAAAAGGTATTTGAGTTCCTACCCCTGATGCATCTATACTATATACATTAGAAGACCCCTGGGTAGTAGCTAAAATTCTTCCATTATAATAAAACAGTGATCTATGTGCAGAATTACCAGTATTATTAAAGAAGGTTGATTCTTCCGTACCATGATCTATTTTTCTGGTACCATGAAATGTACTATTGCTACCTGAATTGATAAAATAGGTTAAACCATCTTCACTTACCACTGATCTTACCGATTGACTATTCAGGCTTGCAGCAGGTAAGATTTTTGTTGACATATCTATATTGCCACTTCCATCAACCCTTGCAATGATTTTATCAGAAGCACGAAGCGTAGAAGTAGGCATTCCAACAGTGCTATTATAACCGCATAATAGTAAAAAACTTTTATCAGCCGAAAGATTCAATTGCGTTTCATGGGCTACCGGCCGTTCTTCGGTAACAAAATCAGTACCGCTTCCTGTTAAATTTATATTTGTAGTTGTTGCAACACCCGCGGTTGTAAATTCAATAATATTAGTTTGAAAACCCATCCCTGAATTTGTTATAGGACTTGGACTCGAAATTCTGGATACAGCCAGATTATTGGGTGTAAACTGTGCATAGACAGCAACAGAAAATAAAGTAAAACATACAAGTAGAATTTTTTTCATGATTACTATTTTTTTGATTAAAAGATAACTTATACCTAAATAATATATTAAAAAAAATGTCAATCAACTTACTCCATATTATACTAGAAGTAAACCAAAATCAAAAAATGTGATATTTATTTTAAATTATTATATACTCTTTTACTATAACAATGGATTACAGTTAAAAAAAATTATTATTTGATGAAGCATTAAGGGATTACAACATTTTGACTGATGCTGGATTTATTGAAATCCCCTAATGCGCCAGAAGCTGTTAAAGTAATATTATAAGTACCTGGATTTGCATATGTATGGGGAGCAGCAGATAAAGTAGAAACTGGTGTACCATCACCATAGTTCCACAACCATGTATTGGCATGCGAAGAAGTATTGGAAAAGCTAACCGTTCTTCCCGAGATACTGTTAGTGAAATTTGCTACCGGAACTAAAAAAACAGGGTCAATTAAAACGATAGTTGTTGAAAATGCACCTTGCTCTTTTCCTTGTGGATTAATACTGACACCTATTGCATATTTAGTTGCTAAATTACTTAATAAAAAAGGAAGATTTAAGGATAGATTAAAACCCTTTTCACCCTCTCCATCTTCCAATGTTACCGAAGGATCAACTGTAAATTGGGCAGTTGGCAATAATTGAGTGCCTAATGGCAACCGGCCATCGGCAATTAGAATATTAACTGTATCTGTATTTGCGATAATATTTACCGGAATGGACCCAGATGTATTTGCTCCTGCCCTGTAAACGGATAAAGGAACATTTAACTTTTGTCCTGTTACATCCGCCACATATCGGAAGGTTCTTCCCGGCACAGCCACCTGATTTACATTATACACACCATTCACACTATTCCCACTTACAGCGGCTGGCATATAAACAGTTTGCTCAGGAAAGTCCGCATCTACTAAATCCTGATACTTTTTACAAGAGGCAAGAGATAAAAAGCCTATAAAAACTAAAAGGAAAGATTTGAATAAATGCATACAATTTTCATTTATAGATAATTCAATTGTTGGTTTTAATCTACCAATTTGGGTTCTGCACCAATCCAGGAGAAACACTTAATTCAACCTGAGATATAGGAAATAAATACATTTTGGAATCGAATACCCTGTTTTCAACAAGAGTTGGTGTATAGGAAAACATGCCAGGAGCAGTAGCAATTATTTTTACTCCACTAATGGGTGTTCCAAGGGTTTGAGGTCCTATCATCCACCTGCGAACGTCCCATGCCCTATGATCTTCAAAAGCTAACTCAATTCTTCTTTCATTCCTGATGCGCTGACGAACTTCAGCCTGTGTACCTGCGGGTATTCCGGGCATAGCAACTCCAGACCTTGCACGAACCCTGTCCACAAAAATTTTAATATCAGGATTGCCTGGATCATATTCATTTAATGCTTCTGCATAATTCAGATATACTTCAGCAAGTCTTATAAAAATCCAACTATGTACTGCAGATGTATTCTGAACCAGATTTACGCTTTCATTTACATATTTCCTTAAATAATATCCAGTTTTAGAAGCATTTGGAATAGGCTTTCCATCTCTGCCGCCTTCCCAAATCTGGACGGCTCTTGTTTGTCCGGAAACGGTTGAAAAATTTGAACTATTTACCACCACAGACAATCCTAGCCGAGGATCCCTTGCTGTGGGTCCGCTAGTAGCATATGGGTTAGCTGCATGCAGCGGATTATTCCAATCAAAAGGAATTGAAAGAGTTGGGCTTACTTTAATTTCATAGGCATCTACTAAATCCTGAGTAGGGGTTGTTCCACTTTCTCCCCGGTCAAAACCAATCGGAAAATTATTGACTTCAAAACTATTTGAAGCAGTATTACGGCGGGTGAAAATAATTTCAGCATTGTTAAAAGTTGTAAATAAAGTACGGTAGTTACTATGAATAGCATACCCGGTTCCTGAAAGGTCTATTACAGCCTTTGCTGCATCGGAAGCTGCTTTCCATCTGGCCGAGCGGCTGCCTGAAGGCAAGGAAATTAATTCTGGATTTGAAAATCCACTTGCCCAGGATGGAGTATTGAACAAATCACTTGCAGCATACAAAAGTGTTCTGGATTTTAATGCCAGTGCCGCTCCTCTGGTTGCCCTTCCAAGCTCGCCGGCTAAATGTATAAGAGGTAATACGGAAGCAGCAGAATCACATTCATCAGAGATAAATTTAATACATTGTTCTAATGAATTACGCTTCGTGTTAGGTATATCTGCCTCGGAAAGTGTACGGGTTATAATAGGAACACCTCCGTAGCGCTTTACCAATTCAAAGTAAAAAAACGCCCTGAGAAAACGAGCTTCATATTTCCAACGTTCAATTTCTTGTATTCTTAGATTTAAAGTTGGCAGGTCAAATTTAAAGGCATCAAGGTTTACCAATGCAGGATCGGCGGTCTCAAGAAAAAAATTAGCCTTTCGAATAGCTCTGAAACTAACATCCCAAAATTGAGCTGGATTATTGGCAGCATTCCAGGCACCTTGATTAAACAGTTGTACAGAACTTGTTTCCTGCGTATGTTCTGACTCGTCAGTAGTTGAGGCCATCATAGCTTCCCCTCCTATAGGTCCAAATCCCTCCGGCAATTCAGAGTATATTCCATTTACAAGACCTTGCAGATTTGTAAAAGTTCGTTCAATTTGCTCCCTGCTAAGGTCTGTCTCCAATTCCACATCCAGCTTTTGGCACGAACCAAATGCAATTAACAAAAGCAGTGAGATGAGCATTTTTATATCTTTCATAAAATCTTTTTTTATTTTTTAGCTCTTTCGGTTATTGATATTTTTCCCCCTTATAATGACAATCTTAGACCAACAGAAAGAGCCCTTATTTGAGGATATCCGTATAATGCCTCAGCATCCCCTTCTTCTATCCTGTCTAATGTGAAAAGGTTGGTTGCATTCACGAAAAATCTTGATTCTTTTAATTTAAGACGTTCCAGAGTTCTGTCTGAAAAAGTATACCCCAATTCAGCAACACGTAGTTTTATAAAACTTCCATCTCTTTGCCAAAAAGAAGAAAAGCGGTAGTTATTTTGATTGTTATCCGAAGATAATCTGGTATAGCTGGCACCAGGGTTTTGCGGTGTCCAACGGTCTAAAGCAATTTCTGTAACTAAACCATTATTCTGAAAGGCATGATACCTGTTACCACTTAAATATTGAGTAAACCCGGTTACTCCCTGAAAGATAAGATTCAGATCAAACCCTTTATATTTCAAACCGGTACTCAAACCCATAGTCCATTCCGGAATACTTGTGTTTCCAATAGCAGTAGCATCATTTCCATCAATAATACCATCAGGTACCCCATTCGGGCCCCCAATATCCATATACTTGATATCTCCCGGCCGAACCACAATACCAATTGGAATAGGGCTTGAAGCAATTTCTGCTTCGGATTGAAACAGACCCAAAGCCTTTAATCCAAAAGGTTGACCAATGGCAGAGCCGGTCCGATATAAATTGACATTGGGTTGTTGTGCC
>JBGSWA010000418.1:0-1559 GCA_041752645.1 Gillisia sp.
CTGAGGCACATATTTTGAACCTGCATTTTTTAATTGCCTGCTCAGGATAAATGCGATCCCGGAATTTTCAGGCTCATATACAACCCCTGTCCTTAATTCTGCGGTAGAATCTTTTTCAATTTTACCGAGGCTCATTTCAGGAATTTTGGAGGTTATAATCGGCACCGGAGCGCTTAAATAAAGCTTCCCATCCTCCCTGCCGGTTATTTTTAAGGCATCTGATGCTTCGGGGTTGTTGTAGGCGATAAAAAACCCGTGGGATTCCTTTATTTCCCCATCTTTTATCTCTAAAACATCCTCATGCCCCTCAACCTGAATCTTTAGTTCAAGCAGGTTAAAACCGTCCTGAATTCCTTCTTCATAAGTTTCCACGACATTTTTTAAATGATCTTTATATTGGATATTGACCTCCTCACTATCTTTTGTAGCCAGATCAAAATCAAAGGAGTTATCGGTGATCGCTCCAAAAAGGACCGGTTTCGCGGTGTAATAATCCTGATTATCTACATTTGCATTTATACTTAAATAGGGTTGGGAACTAGTGATATAATCTACGGTTTCCCCCTGGCGGATATGCATATTCCCTTCATAACCAAAATATCTGGTCACCCCAGAACCAATTATAATTACTATAAACGCGCTGTGAAAAAGTAACCCGGGAAGTCTTTCTAAACGCAGTAAATTATATCTCTTAATACTTCCAATAAAATTTATGACCAATAAGAATAAAACGATCTCAAACCATGTAGCATTGTAGATAAGTAATTTGGCTGTAGTAATGTCATAGATCTCTTCTATAAATGTACCTGCAGCAATAGCTATAGTAAAAATAAGCAACAACACCAGGGTTGCCTTTGAGGAGGTTACTAACTTAATTATTTTTTTCATTTGAGAAAATTTTGTCCGTTTAGGCTGAATACTTGGCCAAAATTAACTGTAATATTTATGGATTTTATTGACGATGGTCATAGATACCCATCTTAATTTTTATAAAAACAACAGGAATTGCTGGAATTGCTTAGAATTCCATAAAATGCAATCCTCCGAAATTTACAGGGTATAAACCCTTCAGATAAAAAAAACTTCAAAAACTGTAATTCTTTGAAATACACAAATTTAGAGCGAAACAAAATCCAAAAGCACAACTTCCTTTCATCCCAAAAGATGCGACAAAGCGCAATTGATGCAGAATTATTTGATGTGGTCGGCTTTAAGGCTTTGAAAGAGGATTCCAAAAAATAAAAAATATGGCCCACAGAACTCGTAGATTGACCTGGAAACAAAATGAAATTATATAAACTGCGCAATATGGCATAAAAAAATTAGCCCTCAGAATTCTTAGGCTTACCCAGAAATAAAACAGTTTTATTTTCAGAAAAAATTAAAAAACTCATCAGGTTATTTTGACAACAAAGAAAATAAAATGAATCCAAAAGACAGTAAAAGTCCGGTCCTGAAAAAATTTGTCCGTAAACAAGGATTTTTCAAAACTAACCAAACTTTAATTCCTGATAGAAATTGGAATAGCCTTAAAACAATACTAGGCCTTTACTTCCACC
>JBGSWA010000419.1:0-17641 GCA_041752645.1 Gillisia sp.
CGTTTAAATTGTGTTGCCTCGTTATATCGCCCCTGGGGTCGTCTATTGCATTAAAAATAGACCTGAGTTTGTTGTTTGTATCCAAAGGGTTAATTTACTGATTATCAGTATAATATACTAATAAAACCCTTCAAAAACAACAAAATTGAACCTAAAAATGAGCCGTTTTTGAATTTAATTGTAAATTATCAAAGAACAATTTTAAGATGCGTTTGCCCTGAACAAATGCCCCAGAGATTATGTCAGCATTGATATTTTAAATACATTTAGCCTTCCTTTTTTAATACCCGGAGTGATGAAAAATTATCTGCAAAAACCCTTTGGCCTGAGTTTTATTTTTGGCTGCCCCCAGAGTCCCTTCCCAGGAGCGACCTGAACCAGGAAAAGCAATTTCCGGATTTATGGCTTTCCTTAAGATGGGAAATCAAGATTATAAAACCTCTCTTGCCCGGGGATCTCACTGGAATGAGAACCCGCTAACTTAAAAAAAAAACAACCGAAAAAAACGCTCGGTTACCCCTGAAAAATTATGTACGAAATCGATCTTTTACAAGTAATAACCTCCCTGCTGCCTGCAGCGGTAGTGGGTGCGGTGGCCTTTTATTTCTTTAAAATGCACCTGGCCAATGAGGAGAAACGCAGGCGTTTTTTACTGAGGCGCGAAAATCAAAATACGGCATTACCCCTACGCCTCCAGGCCTATGAGCGCATGACCTTATTTTTGGAACGCATCTCTATGGGCAAGATCCTCCTTAGAATAAAACCTTCTGATTTAGAGAAGCAGGAGTACCAAAGGCTGCTTTGTCAAACCATCGACCAGGAATTTGAGCATAACCTCGCGCAACAGATTTATATGTCCGGGGAATGTTGGAATGTAATTAAAACCGCGAAAAACGCTACCATAGGAATTATCAGGAAAACCGGGCTGGGAGAAAACATAGATTCCGCGGAAAAATTACGGGAGGTGATCCTGACCAATTTGATGGAGCAGGCTGCTCCCACCGATGCAGCGCTGGAATTCGTAAAAAAGGAAGTCCGGAATATTATCTGATCAAAAGAAAGGTCTCCAGAATCTTTTGGAGGCTTTCTTTTTTTGTAATTCTCTTTCCCTGGCATATTCATACCCCTGCTCCCACCAGGATTTCATCGCTATTTTATTGAACACAAGGGAGTTTTCGGTCAACTGAACCGGGGTGTAATAGGTTGTTAATTTTACCTTTTTGTTCAGGGCGGCCAGTTTTCCTTCCACCACATCGTGGTATTCCACCTGGTCCATTAAAAACCCGAAGAGATTGATCATCAGGGAGAACGGATTTTTGCCCAGAACCTTGTTATATTCCATATTTTCGGCCTCGAGGATGATGGCGTCTACCTCGGTAGCGCCCCGTTTTATCGCCTCCCGGATTGGAACCACACACCCCAGTCCGCCATCGGCATACTCATATCCGTTTTTTGTAGCAAGGCTCATAAATGGAATGTAATTACAGCTTATCCAGATCCAATCGCAAAAATCCTCATAAGAAAAATCCTTGATGGATTTATATTCCACCCTGTTTTTGGACAAATTGGAAACTGTTACCACCACCTCGGTGTCCATCTGTTTCAAGGAGTCGAAATCGCCCTCGGTAAAATGGAGCTTGATGTGCTTTCGCAAATTTTTACTTTCCCCAAAGGTCCGGCGCTGTTTGATAAACTGCCAAAACATATTGAAATAATTGATGGTCACATATTCCCGGCCATCCTTTTTCTTTACAATAAAGGGATTGATGCTAAATATTTTGCGCTGGGTGACATTGGTATAAATATCATATATTTTTTCAATATTCCCCTGGGCAAGATGGGGAATCAGCAGACTTCCTGTAGATGTTCCTAGGAACAGATCGTACTTCTTTCCTCCTTCCTCCATTAAATACTGGGCCACGCCCCCGGCAAAAGCGCCCTTGCTGCCACCTCCTGAAATCACCAATGCCCGCATTAAATTTCTATTTGGTTGAGTTTTTCATTTTTAAATTTCGCATAGCTGTATCCGCTTTCCCACCAGCTCTCCATCTTAAGTTTATCAAAAATAAGCGAATTGGTGGTCAGTACAGTGGGGGTATAGTAAAAGTTGATCAGGGCATCGCTGTTGGCTGCGACAAATTTTCCTATCCGGACATTCTGATTTTCTATCCTATCGAGCATAAAGCCAAATAAATTGGTGATCAAAGAAAATACGTTTTTGGAGGGTAAGCGGTTAAAATACGTCACCTCTGTTTGCAAGATGATTGCATCTATCTCTGTTGCTCCCCGTTTTATTGCCTCCTCAATAGGTGCCATAGAGCCAAAGCCTCCATCGGCATATTCACACCCATTTTTCTTGACCAAACTCATAAAAGGGATATAATTACAGGAGATCCAGATCCATTCACAAAAATCCTCATAGGTGTATTCTTTAATAGATTTGTATTCCACCTCATTCCGGGATAAATTTGAGACCGTAACCACGATATCGGTGTTCCAGGCTTTTAATTCCCCGAACTCCTCCGGGGAAAAAGAATTCAAAATCAAATTTTTTAAATTGTGGCTCTCCCCGAAGGTTTTCCTGCCCTTTAAAAGGTTCTTTAAAACATTGAAATGATTGATACTGATTTGATCATACCCGTGAACCCGCTTTACGAAAAAAGGGCAGTTGCTAAAAATACTGTTTTGATCTACCGAGGTATACACCTCCTTGACTTTTTGGCTTTTGTTCAAAGCCAGATGAGAAATTAAAAGGCTGCCTGTAGAGGTCCCTATAAACAGCTCGTATTTATTGCCCTGAACTTCCATCAAATATTGTGCAACCCCGCCGGCGAATGCGCCTTTGCTTCCTCCGCCTGAAATTATCAATGCCCGCATTTATTTTTTCAGCCTTTTATTTAAAAATTCCCGGTCCTCTCCGGATAGTTGGTTCAATAAAGCTACATATTTTTCACGATATTTTTCATTTTCCAGCAACCTATCTAATAGTTTGCGGCTAAAATCCCGGAAAGCATAGCTGTGATGCCGGGAAGCCTTCAATAAATCGATTAAATTCTGCCTGCTAAAGGCACCTATCTGGTATAAATATCCAAAGGCATTTTGCCTGAGTTCAAAGGGATAATATTCCCGGGTGTAGCCTGAGAGCTCTTTGTAATATTCCTGGGTTTTTTCCGGCTCGATCTCCGGACTCACCAAATTTATGGTGAGCCATAACAACCGCAGATTCTTATCTGAGTACCCCTCGAGTTTTGCCGTTTTCTCAAGCCAAAGCCCGGTTTGCTCAGGAGCCTGCATCCAGAGTTTCAGAAGGGATTTTTCAAGGGTCAGATAGGATTTGTCGTCCAGAAGGCTAATGAATTCCCCCATTAACTCCCCCGGGATATTTTCAATGCTTACCGCGATTGCCTGCCTGACATATAGATTCCCACTCTCAAAGGCTTTCTTATAAAGTTTTAGCGCCGAAGGACTCTTTTCCCCCGCCAACTGAAAAACCGCTTCCTGCCCGAGATAATCGTTTACAGGGAACTCCAATGCCCGGTTCAGCTTTCCTATCTTCTCCTGAAAAGGGGTTTGCCGCAGGGCAGCCAGCTCTAAATATCTGACAATAAAAGCTGATTTTTTTAAGGATTCCAGGGCCTGGGTCCCCTGAAAAGCTGACTGGCTGAGCCAGTCCTCGACAAATCCGCTCAGATCCTGGCCTGAGGTGCCTTCCATCTCCCCAATAAAATCATTGGTGGTCACATTTTTAAACGCATTTTTTTCGATATAATTTTTAATCCCGCGCTTAAAGGCATCCTCCCCCACGGTCTCCCGCAGGATGTGCAGGGCCCAGGCTCCTTTTTGATAGTAGGTCAGGGAACTGGCTTTTGGACTCAGCAGGGACTCTCCTTTTCCTTTGTCGCTCAACTCTTTTAGCTCTTCTGCAGCCTCATATAGTTTCCAGTAGTAATACTCCTGGCCAAATAGCTCCTTTTCCGCCAGCATTGCATAATAGGTTGCAAAACCCTCATGCAACCAGTGATTTTGTCCATTGGTTTCGGTTACCAGGTTCCCAAACCACTGGTGCGCCAGTTCATGCGCGTTGACATTCACATAATTCCTGTCATTAAAGGCGATGGAATCAACCACCAGGGAGTTGGCAAAAATAGTGGTGCCCGTATTTTCCATCCCGGAATACAAAAAATCCTGTACCGGGATTTGCTTGTAATTTTGCCAGGGATATCCATACCCGATCTCAGCTTCAAAAAAATTGAACAGCTCCTTTGTATACCGGTAGGTCGGTTCAAATTTCTCTTCCTCTTCCATCGGATAAAACAAGGAGATGGGGATCCCCGAGGCGGAGCTCAGGTCTTTCCGGGAGAATTTTCCCGCAGCCACCGCGACCAGATAACTGCTCATAGGTTTAAGCATCCCGAACTGCCATTGGGTGATGGAATCACTAAGGGCAAGGGCGGCCTTTAGCTCCCCATTTGCAATTACCTGGTATCCGGAATTAAAATTGATCTTCAAATCAAAAACCGCTTTCTCCCTCATATCGTCAAAGCTGGGCAGCCAGTAGGAGGTATATTTCCCCTGGCCCTGAGTCCAGACTTGTTTTGTTATTTCCAAATCCTCGGCAAAGGCCCAGTTGATAAAATACATGGCTTGTTTGGGCTTTACAGCATAGCGCAGATCCAGGGTGTTCCCCTGGGAAGGCTTAAATTCGGAAAGAAGCCACAGACGGGTGCTGTCATTATAGAATTCAACAGGGGAACCGTTTAGAAGCACCTTGGCAAAGTGCATGTTCTTGGCATCGATAAATATGGAATCCGTGGCGGCCAGTATATCAAAGAGGAAATGAACCTTCCCCTTTACCTCTTTTTCTTTTGGAAAAATCGAAATTTCAGCCCCGACATTTTTAAAATCCACCTTCGAGGCTTGATCAAACAGGGGATGGAATTGTGCAAAACCGGCAATATAAAATAAGCATAAAACAATCGAGCAGCAGTTTTTCATACAAAACGGGTTGTTAATCCCGGCAAAGTACAAAATCCCGGGAGAGTAACCCCCGCAGCTTTTAAAAACCCGGGCCCGCGAAGGCTGATTCTCACAGCTAACTCCCCTCACAGATAATATCCGACTATTCCAGCCCGGGGTAGGCCGCAGCGGTTTTCCATCCCAAGGCATCGGGCCTCCCAGGAATGGTTTTTGAGCCTGGTGGGTCCCGATTCATTTCGATTTTATTTTTCACATTCCACAGGATTAAAACAGGATTTAATACCTTCGTTTTATGAAGGCCAATTTGATGCAAACCCCCATAGATTATTTAAAAGGAGTCGGTCCCAACCGGGCAGATACCCTGCGCAAGGAACTCGGAGTCCACACCTACCAGGACTTTATAAATTTTTTCCCGAACCGCTACCTGGACAAAACCCGTTTTTATAAAATCAATGAACTGCAGCAAAATTCCTCTGAGGTACAGCTAACAGGGAAAATTATCAACCTGAAAACCCTCGAGCAAAAAAACGGAAAACGCCTGGTTGCGGAATTTATTGATGAAACCGGAAAAATGGAACTTGTATGGTTCAGGGGCCATAAATGGATCCGCGAGAATTTAAAACTCAATACTCCCTATGTGATCTTCGGGAAAACCAATTGGTTCAATGGCCTTTTCAACATGCCGCATCCCGAGGTGGAATTGCTCGAGGACCATCAAAAAAACATGCGGCAGGTAATGCAACCTGTGTATCCCTCAACAGAAAAACTATCCAACAAAGGGATTACCAACCGGGTGGTAAATAAATTGATGCAGCAACTTTTTATAGAAACCCGCGGCCAGTTTTACGATACCTTAAGCGAAGAAATCAAAGGGGAATTAGATCTTATCTCAAGGGCCGATGCCCTTTTTAATATTCATTTTCCCCAGAGCCAGGAACTGCTTTCCAAGGCTCAAATGAGATTAAAATTTGAAGAATTATTTTATATTCAGCTGCAGTTGCTGATCAAAAATATGCTCCAGAAACAACGAATTAAGGGTTTTGTTTTTGACCAGATCGGCACCAATTTCCTGGAGTTTTACAAAGAGCATTTACCCTTCCAATTAACCGGTGCTCAGAAAAGGGTGATCAAAGAAATAAGGAGCGATTTGGGCAGTGGCGCACAAATGAACAGGTTGTTGCAGGGCGATGTAGGTTCCGGAAAGACCATTGTGGCACTAATGTCAATGTTAATAGCACTTGACAACGGATTTCAGGCCTGCCTGATGGCCCCTACTGAAATTTTGTCAGTACAGCACTACAATGGATTATTGCAATTATGTAAAGAACTCAATACCAGTATATACCTACTTACTGGCTCAACTAAAGCTTCAAAGAGGAGGGAAATTCACGAAAAGCTCGAAAACAGGGAAATTGACATCCTGATCGGCACTCATGCCCTGCTGGAAGACAAGGTGATTTTTGCGAATTTGGGCCTTGCAATCATAGATGAGCAACACCGGTTTGGGGTGGAACAGCGCTCAAAATTGTGGAAAAAAAACCAGCTTCCGCCACACATTCTGGTGATGACCGCAACCCCTATTCCGCGAACCCTGGCCATGAGTTTATACGGGGATCTGGACATCTCGATAATTGACGAACTTCCCCCGGGAAGGCAGTCGATAAAAACGGTACACCGCTACGACAGCAACCGCCTGAAGGTCTTCAGATTTATAAAAGATGAAATTGCAAAAGGCAGGCAGGTTTATATTGTTTACCCCTTAATCCAGGAATCGGCAACGATGGATTACAAGGATTTAATGGATGGATACGAGAGTATTGCCCGCGAATTTCCGATGCCGGAATATCAGATCTCCATCCTGCACGGGCAGATGAAACCGGTGGACAAGGAATTTGAAATGCAGCGTTTTGTAAGAGCCGAAACCCAGATTATGGTCGCCACAACCGTTATTGAAGTTGGGGTAGATGTCCCCAATGCAAGTGTGATGATCGTTGAGAGTGCGGAGCGTTTCGGGCTTTCCCAATTGCACCAGCTGCGCGGGAGGGTTGGCCGCGGGGCCGAGCAGAGTTACTGTATTCTTATGACTGGCCATAAACTCTCTTCCGATTCAAAAACCAGGTTGCAAACCATGGTCAGCACAAATGACGGGTTTGAAATTGCGGAGGTGGATCTCCACCTGCGCGGGCCGGGGGATTTGATGGGAACTCAGCAAAGCGGGATCCTGAACCTTAAAATTGCAGATATAGTCAAGGACAACCACCTATTAAAAACCGCCCGGGAGGTTGCAAAAAAATTGTTGAGTGAAGATCCCGAACTAAAGCGGGAGCAAAACAAGACAATACGCTACACCTACGCCCAACTGGGGAAACATAAAAATATCTGGAATTACATCAGCTAAGGAATTTTAACGAATAAAGGTTACAAATCAGAATTCATTACATAGTTCCGTTCGCATGAAATTCATTTTCTTGTTTCTTACCAGGATCCCTTTTGGATAATTTTTGTGGCTATCTTTAGAAAGTTGTGGTGCCCGTTGGTAATTTGCAACCGAGCCGTTGATTTGCCGACGCAGTCACGGTTCCAGCGAAGGAGGGACTCTTCTTGGAGGCAAAAGTTTTTGGCCAAATCCACTAGGCGGGGTTCCAAATTAAAAATTGGCTTTAAGCAGGATTTCCTTATAAATTCATCCGTCAAATCCCCTGAAAGAGATCTCTGCTCCTGTTCCTTACTGCCAGGGGGCCTGCAAGCTCTTATCGGGATGGGAATTATTCCCTTTAAAAAACAAAATCAGATTATGCCAAAACTATTTGTAATGGTATCTTTGGCACTCGAAAAAAGTATCCGATGAAAATTTCATACAACTGGCTTAAACAATTTATCAAACTCCCCAATAACCCTGAAGAAACCGGGCATTTGCTTACAGATTTAGGCCTGGAGGTAGAAGGGATTCACAATTTCCAAAGCGTAAAAGGCGGATTACATGGAATCCTAACCGGCCATGTCCTGTCCTGTGAGGCGCATCCCAATGCGGACAGGCTTCAGGTATGCAAGGTGGATATTGGCCAGGGAGAACCCCTTCAGATAGTATGTGGGGCCCCCAATATAGGTGTGGGCCAGAAAGTTCCGGTCGCAACCATCGGCACCACCTTGTATGACGAAAAGGGAGAAGCCTGGGAAATAAAAAAAGGGAAGATCCGCGGGGAGGAAAGCCTCGGGATGGTTTGTTCAGAAAGTGAGCTGGGATTGGGCGCCGGCAGCGATGGAATACTGGTACTTAAAGAGGATTTGATCCCCGGGACTCCCGTTTCTGAAATTTTTAATATTGAGAACGATTACGTATTTGAAATAGGCCTTACCCCAAACCGCTCTGATGCCATGAGCCACTGGGGAGTTGCAAGGGACCTAAAGGCAGGCTACCAGCAACAAAAGATAAGCCTGGAGATTATCACCCCCTCGGTAAGTGCCTTTAATATTGACAGCCGAAGTTTCAGAATTCCCATACATGTAGAAGATTCCAGCCTTGCGCCCCGCTACTGCGGGATGACCATCTCGGGAATCAAGGTAGTAGATTCCCCTGTTTGGCTGCAAAACAGGTTAAAAGCCATTGGGATAAATCCAAAAAACACCATCGTGGATGCCACAAATTATGTGATGCACGAGCTGGGACAGCCTCTGCACGCTTTTGATGCGGACAAGATCTCCGGTGGAGAAATCCACGTAAAAACACTTAAGACGGGCACGAAATTTATCACCCTGGATGGCGTGGAGCGCGAATTGCACCAGGAGGATCTCATGATCTGCGACCTGGAAAAACCGCTGTGTCTCGCCGGGGTTTTTGGCGGAGCCAACAGCGCCGTTTCTCAGACAACTACAAAAATATTTATTGAAAGCGCGTATTTTAATCCGGTCAGCATTCGAAAAACCGCAAAACGCCACGGCCTGAATACCGATGCTTCATTTAGGTTTGAAAGAGGGATCGATCCAAATATCACCCAATACGCCTTAAAAAGGGCCGCACTGCTGATAAAGGAAATTGCAGGGGGCGAGATCACAAGCGATGTGGAAGACCTGTATTCCAATAAAATCGAGGATTTCCAGGTATTCCTAACCTTTGAGAAGGTAAATAAACTCATAGGGCAGAACCTGGCAGAAGAAAGCATAAAATCCATACTCGCTTCCCTGGAAATAAGGGTGAATAACGTTACCGAGTCCGGGATGGGCCTGACCATCCCCTCCTACAGGGTGGATGTAAAACGGGAAGCCGATGTGATCGAGGAAATCCTCAGGGTCTACGGATACAACAACATTGAATTCGGGACCAAGATTAATGCCTCGGTTTCAAATTCTTCAAAATTTGAGGATTACAAACTTCAAAACCATATTGCAAATCAGTTGGTGGGACAGGGTTTTTATGAAACCATGGCCAACTCTCTGACCACACCTATCTACGAGGAATTAAGCGAGCAGCTCAGCCAGGAACACCAGGTGCGGATGTTAAACCCCTTGAGCCAAGATCTCTCGGTGCTGCGACAATCCCTGTTGTTTGGAGGTCTGGAGGCGGTGAGTTATAATCTCAACAGGAAAAGAACGGATCTTAAATTATTTGAATTCGGAAAAACCTACCATCACTATGAAAGCGGAAGAATAGAAAACAAGCATTTGAGTGTATTTGTTTCCGGAAACTGCTTCCCACAGGGCTGGGATACAGCTGCAAATCCTGGGAATTTCTATTATTTGAAAGGAATTATAGGGCGTATCCTGGAAAGGTTGGGGATCGATCACACCAAAATTGGCCCGGTAAAATCGGATGTGTTTTCCGAGGGTTTATCCCTAAGTGAGGGCAAATCCAAATTGGTTGAATTTGGATTGGTTAAAAAATCGGTCTTAAAACATTTCGGTATAACTCAGGAGGTTTTATTCTGCGATTTCAATTGGGATCTGATCCTTGAAACAGTAAAAACCAAAAAGCCGAAATTCACGCCAATCCCATTATTCCCGAGCGTTCGAAGGGATTTTGCCTTATTGCTGGATGCCGGGGTTCAATACCAGGAAATTGAAAATATCGCATTGCAAACCGAAAAGAAATTGTTGAAATCGGTGAATTTATTTGATGTGTATCAGGGGGAAAACCTTCCGAAAGGCAAAAAGAGCTATGCCGTGAGTTTTAAATTTCAGGATGAGCACAGCACCCTTACCGATAAACAAGTCGATAAGATCATGAAAAAACTGCAACAGCGTTTTGAAAAAGAACTGCAGGCTGAATTGCGGTAGGCAGCTCTTATTTTTTATACCAAAAAGGTCCTTTTCAACTACTTGAAAAGGACCTTTTTACATGTCATTTTATCCATCTGTCCTGGATTCTATGGGAAATGCTTAATAAAAAACAAGGCAGTACGGGCCTTTAAAAAAAATAGTTAATTCCATTGTTTGTTTTAGAACAAATTTTTAATTTAGGTACGGGTAAAGATGATGAAGATGAAACTACGCCGTACCAACCTCTCCCAGGAGATCCTTCAATTGAGGAACAAACGCATCTCACAGGCTGCCTTTATGGAGGAGCTCCAGGGGATCCTTGACAGGGAAAGCGCCAGGGAGAAAAAAATATGGAATGCCTTGCACCAGGATTGCCATGAGGAATCGAATCACTTTTATTTTGATCTCCTGGTCCGAGATAAAATTTTCCATCTATCGGATATTCAAAGGATATGTATCACCTACAGGTTGAGATTTCTAAATTCCTCCCTGTTCAAAGGAAATTTGCCTTATGAGGCGATCTCAAAGATAAAACACCTGGAGCAGCAGCACCACACCAGCTTAAAAGCCTATAAAATAATGGCGCCAGCGGGCTTTTTCAGGCTCAAAAATGCAGACGACCCGCTTTTATTTGTCCCAATGGGCAATGAGTATTATTATTTGATACATGCCTGGGGCAGGGATCTTCACCCATTGAGAAAACTGATGATGTGGCCCTTTAAAGACCTGGAAAATTTTATAGTCCTGTTGCTTGGCCTGAGTTTGATTTTAACTGCCCTGATTCCAGAGGGCATGTTCAGCCCGGAGCAAACCACCTCCCAATTTTTAATTATCTATCTCTTTATGGTTAAATGGCTCGCCGGGGTGGCAATTTTCCTGGGCTTTAAGAGGGGCCTGAATTTTAGCTGCTCCAGCTGGAACAGCAAATACTTCAACTCCTAAACTCTTTAATGCAGCTATTGATTTTCGCTGAATAAAGCTGTACCTTGGTTTTTCAATTAAAATGATATGAGTACAGACCAAGATTATGAATGGGTATATACCGGGCCGGAAGTGAACGTGCAGTTCCTTCAGGATCTTTTGAATAAAGCCGGGATTTCCTCCAGGGTTAGAAACGATTTTGACTCGGGCCTTCGGGCGGGATTTGGTGGGGGTTTGCCAGGGCAGGTATTGCTATTTGCCGAAAAATCCAATTTGAAGGAAGCCATTGAAATTGCCAAATCTACCTTCCCAAAAGATTTTGAAGATGGAGAATGAAATCCCTGTAAAAAGAAATATCTGGAACCTGGTGCTCGGATTGGTTTTCCTGGGCTATGGTGCCTTTAAACTCTACGGCCTTTCAAACAGTACAGAAGAGGGGAATACGCTGAATTTGATCCTTGCCATTGGGTTTGTCGCCTTCGGTATTTACGATCTTTGGAAATATTATAAAGCTGCTTAGGTCTCCCTATTTCCAACTAGAACAATCCATAAAATAAACCAGAGGCTGTTATAAGGGGCGATGATCTGCCTCTGTACCAGCCTCTGGTTTATTGATTTTCAGTTTTTCTCCTTAAGCTTTTTTTATGGAAAGCTCCAGCCTTAAAACAATTACATCTTTACAGCATACATTTTATCTCGCTGTTCCTTTAATTTTTTATCCCCCATATACTCATCAAAGGTGGTATAACGATCAATAACTCCTGAGGGGGTCAATTCGATAACGCGATTTGCCACTGTTTGGGCAAACTCGTGGTCACGGGTTGTGAACATAACGGTTCCCTTAAAGTTTTTCAAGGAATTATTGAAAGCGGTGATGGTCTCCAGGTCCAAATGGTTTGTTGGTTCGTCGAGCATCAGTACATTGGCACGCATCATCATCATCCGGCTTAACATGCACCGCACTTTTTCACCACCGGAAAGTACCCTTGAGGTTTTTAAAGCCTCTTCCCCACTAAAGATCATTTTCCCCAGGAAGCCACGGATATAAACCTCTTCGCGTTCTTCGTCGGTTTTGGCCCATTGTCTCAACCAATCCACCAGGGTGAGATCGTTTTTAAAAAACTGGGCATTATTTAGGGGAAGATAGGATTGGGAGGTGGTAATTCCCCAGGAATATTTTCCCGATACAGGATGCTGGTTGCCGCTTATAATTTCATAAAAGGCGGTGGTAGCCCTGGAATCCCTAGAATATACAACAACCTTATCCCCCTTTTTTAAATTGATGTCCACATTTTTAAACAAGGTATCCCCTTCGATGGAAGCCTCCAGGGCTTCAATATTCAGGATTTGATCCCCCGCCTCCCGATCTCTTTCAAAAATAATCGCGGGGTATCTTCTACTGGAAGGTCTTATTTCCTCGATATTTAATTTTTCGATCATTTTTTTTCGGGAAGTGGCCTGCTTGGATTTTGCCATGTTGGCGCTAAACCGCCTGATAAATTCCTGAAGTTCATTCTTCTTTTCTTCCGCCTTTTTGTTCTGTTGTGATCGCTGCCTGGCTGCCAACTGTGAAGATTCATACCAGAAGGTATAATTCCCGCTAAAGTGGTTGATTTTTCCGAAATCTATATCGGAGATGTGCGTGCAGACCGAATCCAAAAAGTGACGGTCATGAGACACCACGATCACGGTATTCTCATAATTCGCCAAAAAATTCTCTAACCAGATAATGGTATCGTAATCCAGATCATTTGTGGGCTCATCCATAATAAGCACATCCGGGTTGCCAAAAAGTGCCTGGGCAAGAAGCACCCTTACCTTTTGTTTTCCATCCAGGTCTTTCATCATAACATAATGCAAATCAGCCTTGATCCCGAGATTTGAAAGCAGGGAGGCCGCATCACTCTCGGCATTCCATCCGTTCATCTCCTCAAATTCCACCTGCAGTACTCCTACCCTTTCCCCATCGGCATCGCCAAAATCTTCCTTGGCATAAATCTCATCCATTTCCTTCTTGATCCCGTACATGGGTTTGTTACCCATCATGACGGTTTCAAGGACCGAATAAACATTGTATAAATTGTGATTTTGCTCCAGTACAGACATGCGCTTTCCGGGTTCAAGGAATACCCGACCGCTGGTGGGTTCACTTTTTCCGGTAAGTATATTTAAAAACGTCGATTTTCCGGCTCCATTGGCGCCGATAATCCCATAACAATTCCCTTGGAGGAAGCTGGTATTAACATCGTCAAACAACACCCGCTTACCAAATTGCACCGAAAGATTTGAAACTGATAACATATAATTTTGATTTTTTTTCTTACAAATTTTTGCAAAAGTAACTATTATTGTCCACTTGCTAAAAGATTAACGTTTTAATTAACCCTTTTAACGCGCGATTAACACTCGCGTGGGAAACAAAAATTATATTTGTTCAGAATTTAAATTCTTAGAATCGGAATTCAATTGTCTTTCAAACCCCAGATGAAATTAAAGTTAATATTTATACCCTTATTCCTACTTTCCTTATTATCCTGCAAGGATAATAATACGATTTCCAAAGATTTTTATATCGGGGGACAAATTGCCAATCCGAGCTCAAGGTTCGTGATCATTTCCAAGGAGGATGTCAATTTGGACACACTTTATCTCAATGAACACAATCAATTTGGGGGGACCTTGAAAAATATCCAGGCCGGATTGTATGTATTTAAACACCCCCCGGAAAATCAAATCATATATATAGAACCTGGCGACAGCACCCTGGTCTGGTTAAACACCCTGGCTTTCGACGAATCTATAAATTTTAGTGGAAAGGGTTCCGAAAAAAGTAATTTCCTTACCAATTTGTATTTGTTGAATCAACAGGACAATAATTTTATCCTGAATTACTATAAACTCGAGCCCTCTGAATTTGCACAGAAAACCGATTCTATTCGAGCACAAAGGCAACAAGCACTGAAGGAGCTTGACCAGAGATATGATTTATCGAAAGATTTTAAGGCCCTGGCCAATTCCAGTATTGATTATGAATATTATGACCTGAGGGAACGCTATGCATTTTTGATCCGGAAATACTACAGGGAATTTCTAAAAAAGATCCCAAAAGATTTTCACTCCTACCGGGAAGAAATTTCTTTTAACGATGAAAGCCTTCGGGAATACTATGTATATCTTAATTTAATAGATGATTACCTTCGTACAAAATCCCTGGAATACTGCGATGAAAATAATATAGAGCGCCAGGACTGTTATCATTTAAACAGCGCTGAAAACATTCAGCGGAGAATGGTTTTTGCAAATAACCTGCTTCAAAATAAAAAATTAAAAAATATATTTCTCGATCGACTCGCCGCGCAAGGCATCATTTACGCTCAAAACGCCGAAAATATTCAAGCCATTTTAGATTTACTGGCCAAAATGGAGTATACCGGGGCCCGGGAAACAGATCTGAGGCAAATGGCTGTAATCCAAAGAGAATTACTTCCGGGGAAAAACCTTGGCAACCTAAAAATACTGACCACCTCCAGGGATACTGTTCTGTTAAAGAGTGTATCACGAAACCCAATGATCACCTATTATTGGTCAGTTAATTCACAGGGACATCACAAATGGCAATATAGAATTATTAAAGACCTGAGGGAGAAATATCCCGAAATTGATTTTATAGGGATTAATATAGATAAAGATCAATTTGGTCCCTGGGTCAATGTCATTAGTAACAATTCCTATAATCCTGAATTTGAATTCAAGCTGATAAACATAAAGCTTGAAAATAACATGCTGAAAAATTATTTGAACAAAATAATTTTTATAGAACGCTCCGGAATTATCGCGCGCGGGGATGCCCAGTTAAATACTCCAGACATCGAAACAAAGATCCTCGAATTTATAAGTTATTAACCAGAGGAACCTCCCTGGAGAAAAAAATTTCACTAACAGGAGCCTACATATGGATCTTACTCAGGGCCTCCTTTATACAATTCCACAAACCGGGGGAAAGACAGCTGTAAAAAAGACTCCCAATCTGAGTTCGGGAGATTTTTACTTATTTTCAGGTGTCAATAAATCGCAATTCCCCTTATAAAATATCAAAAAAAATTTATTTTAAAACAATAAAACCCCCCGGACTTTAATAAAGTCGGGGGGTTTTTATAAGCTGTGATTAAATTTAGTTTCCTTTTTTATAATCTGCAAGGAAGGTGGCCAGTCCTAAATCGGTAAGGGGATGTTTCAACAAGCCTTCAATGGTTGAAAGTGGACCTGTCATAACATCGGCTCCAATCTTAGCGCATTCCAGAATGTGCATGCTATGTCTTACTGATGCTGCAAGGATTTGAGTTTCATAACCGTAGTTATCATAGATCAGGCGGATATCTGCAATCAGGTTCAGCCCGTCTGTAGAAATATCATCCAGTCTTCCTATAAAAGGAGAAACATAGGTAGCACCGGCCTTTGCAGCCAATAAGGCCTGTCCCGCAGAAAATACCAGGGTACAGTTTGTTCTGATCCCGTTGTCGCTAAAGTATTTTATTGCCTTTATTCCTTCTTTGATCATAGGAACCTTTACAACAATTTGTTTGTGCAGTTTGGCAAGTTCTTTCCCTTCCTTAATAATTCCCTCAAAATCTGTGGCAATTACCTCGGCACTCACATCGCCATCTACTATCTCACATATTTTTATGTAATGATCGTTAATATTTTTCTTCCCGGTGATTCCTTCTTTCGCCATCAGCGAGGGATTGGTAGTTACCCCATCCAAAACCCCCAAATCCTGGGCTTCCTTGATTTGTTCGAGATTTGCAGTATCGATAAAAAATTTCATAATGCTTTGTTTAGTGTTATTAATGTGTGCCGAGAAAATTCTTTGGTTCAAAAAACCGGAATTTTCTAAGCCGTAGCGCAAAATTACAATTTATAATGCTTCAGCAATATTTTCTCATATATTTTATCCGGTAAAATACGCTTCAGGACCACAGAAGATTTTTGAAGAAAATCTCCCACCCTGTAATGCCCCCTGGGATTATCCTTTTGGATAATTCTATAGATCACCCTTGCCATAACCACAGGGTCTTCCCCTTGGTCCACATGGGTATTCATAAGTGCCAGGGTATTTTTATATGCTTTTTTATAAGGGGAATTCTCCAGAATCGGGGCATGGTAACGCCCCGCTGCGATATTGGTGGCAAAATCTCCCGGGGCTACATTGGTCATTTTGATGTTAAACCCCCTTAATTCCATCCTGAAGGCCTCGGTGGTAATTTCTAAAGCTCCTTTTGTTGCCGAATAAATCCCCCGGTAAGGCAATCCCATATAACCGGCAATTGAGGTAATGTTAATTATCAATCCCCCGCCTTGTTTACGCATAAACGGCAAAACTGCCTTGATGACATTTAAAGGCCCGAAATAGTTGGTATCAAATGCTTTTTTAATTTCAGAATCGGGGGTTTCCTCCAAAGGCCCCGTAATTCCAATCCCTGCATTGTTTATAAGGATATCAATTCGTCCCTCAGCCTTTATTAAATCGGAAATAGCAGCCAAGATGGTTTCACTCTTGGTGACATCCAGGGCTATGATGGGGAAGGTACTGTTTGTGTTTTTGGAGGGATTTCTGCTAGTCCCATACACCTTAAAACCTTTATTTTTAAGGTTTTCACCTATGGATTTTCCGATTCCTGAAGAACCGCCGGTAATAAGAACAACTTTAGGGAGGGTATCTGTTTTCATATTCACAAAGATGCGATAAAATTTGAATATCAGACACAAAAAAAAGGCAAGCGACCCACATCACACTGCTCAACCATTTACCCTTGCTGCGTTCCCGCCCTGGGGGAGTTCAACAGGAGCTAGTTGTGTGGGACTTGCCAGGTGCAAATATACAATCTTTGATGCTTTTTGCAAGAGTTTTTAAGCTGAAATAATTAATTTAGCCAAATGCAAAAACATATTTTTATAATGAAAAAAGTTAACCCCCTGTTCCTGTTAATATTAAATCTGCTCCTTCTCTCCTGCGGCAGTAATTCAAATAAAAAAATAAGTGATTTTTCTCTGAATATCGGCAATTCCAAAACAGAATATCAGCTGGGAGAGACCATGGAGATCGGTTTAAAAAATCCTAAAAAAAGAGAAATAGACTCTGTGGGGTTCTATTTTGAAAGCCGGAGCCTGAAAACGGAGCCTGGAGCAACCCAGGTGGAGCTGCTCCTTAAAGATCAAAAACTAGGGAACCAAACCATCCGGGCGATGGTTTATTATGAAGGGCAAACCGATACCATACATTCTGATGTGAAGATTTTTAACAATACCCCCCCTGGTATCTATTCTTACAAGATCATCAACACCTATCCACATCACATCGAGGCTTACACCCAGGGACTGGAGTTTTACAATGACACCTTATATGAAAGCACCGGACAATACGGTAGTTCATCCCTTAGGAAAACAAATTTTGAGACCGGGGAAGTCCTTAAAGAAGTACCCTTGGACGCGC
>JBGSWA010000420.1:0-6593 GCA_041752645.1 Gillisia sp.
GCGCAGCCTGGACCGTGATACCCAATATTACTTCAGTGTTGAAGCCTTTAATAATAATGGAATTTCAGAAAAATCTGAAGTTTTACACATGAATTAACGAAATTGTTAAATACCTAAACCTATAGAAATGAAAAAAATTTATCTATTACTTGGCTTTTTATTTTGGACAGGAACTTTTGTTCTCCAAGCGCAAACCAGGATTCCTGAAGTAGAGGAACTTCTTAAAAAAATGACTCTTGAAGAAAAAATTGGTCAGCTCAATTTACTAACCCCAGGCGGGGGGATTTTAACCGGCTCGGTGGTTAGTGAAGATGTAGAGACAAAAATAAAGGCAGGGAATGTGGGTGGACTTTTTGGAGTTTCAGGAGCAGAAAAGATCCGGCAGGCGCAGGAAATAGCAGTAAAAAATTCCCGATTGAGAATTCCGTTGCTCATCGGTTCCGATATTATTCACGGTTATAAAACTACATTTCCTATTCCACTGGGCCTTTCTGCCAGTTGGGATATGGAACTCATAAAAAAAACAGCCCAAATAGCCGCCAGAGAAGCTACTGCCGATGGCATTAATTGGAATTTTTCACCAATGGTTGATATAGCCCGGGATCCACGTTGGGGCCGGATTGCTGAAGGCGCCGGGGAAGACCCATTTCTTGGTTCTGCCATTGCAAAAGCGATGGTTGAGGGGTATCAGGGTACAGACCTCACCGCACCCCATACTATGATTGCAACTGTTAAACATTTTGCGCTTTACGGCGCCGCTGAGGCCGGACGTGATTATAATTCGGTTGATATGAGCAAAATAAAAATGTTCAACGAATATTTGCCCCCGTACAAGGCTGCCATAGATGCAGGAGCGGCCAGTGTGATGTCCTCTTTCAACGATATTGATGGAGTGCCCGCTTCCGGAAATAAATGGTTGTTAACCGATTTATTACGTGATCAATGGGAATTTGAAGGGTTTGTGGTTTCAGATTATACCTCCGTAAACGAAATGATCGCTCACGGATTAGGCGATTTGCAGGATGTTTCGGCCCTGTCCATAAACGCCGGGCTGGACATGGACATGGTAGGCGAAGGATTTCTTACTACCCTGGGAAAATCGGTTAAAGAAGGGCGGGTATCAGAAGAACAAATTACCATTGCGGCAAGAAGGGTTCTTGAGGCCAAGCACAAACTCGGTTTGTTGGAAGATCCTTACAGGTATTCAGATAAAAGCAGGGCAGAAAAAGATATACTAACAAAGGAAAACAGGGCAATGGCTCGCAGGGCGGCCGCAAGTTCATTTGTGTTGCTAAAAAAACATGAAAGTACGCTCCCCCTGAGCAAGGACGCCAAAATTGCCTTGGTTGGCCCACTTGCAAATAACAAGAATAATATGTTGGGTACCTGGGCACCAACCGGAGATCCCCAATTATCCATTCCGATTTTTGAAGGACTTAAAAGTGTAGCGCCAACGGCCAAAATTAGTTATGCTAAAGGTGCAAATATTAGCGACGATGTCGAATTCGCAAAAAGGGTGAATGTTTTTGGTTCCCGGATAGAAATTTCAGAAGAATCTCCCGAGGCCTTGCTAAAAGAAGCCCTGGATCTGGCGAAAACAGCAGATGTTATAGTTGCCGTTGTTGGAGAAGCTACTGAGATGAGCGGGGAAGCAGCCAGTCGTACAGATATAAGTATACCCGAGAGTCAGAAAAAATTGATCAGGGAATTGGTTAAAACCAATAAACCTATCGTACTTGTTTTAATGAGCGGCCGACCCCTGGTGATTTCCGAAGAAATGGAACTGCCCCTGAGCATTCTTCAAATATGGCATCCGGGAGTGGAAGCCGGGAATGCGGTAGCCGATGTGCTTTTTGGGGATTATAATCCCGCAGGAAAACTCACGGCAACCTGGCCGGTAAATGTTGGGCAAATCCCAATTTATTACAGTAATAAAACTACCGGAAGACCAGCATTAACATCTGAATTCGAAAAATTTAAATCCAATTATCTCGATGCTCCAAATGCCCCTTTATTCCCATTTGGTTATGGATTGAGTTATACAGAATTCGAATATTCTGATATAAAAGCCAGCAGCCAAACCTTAAATGCTGATGGGAAAATTAGCGTTAGTGCAACTGTTTCCAATACTGGTAATTTTGATGGAGAAGAAATAGTGCAGCTGTATACACACGATTTGGTGCGAAGCATCACTCCGCCGGTGATGGAATTAAAAGGATTTCAAAAAATAATCCTGAAAAAAGGCGAATCTAAAACAGTGAATTTTGAACTGAGCATAGAAGATTTGAAATTTTATAACGCCGGTTTGGAATTTATGGCTGAACCCGGAAAATTCGAGGTTTTTATAGGTAAGAATTCTGAAGATGACAAGCTAAGGCTGGAATTTGAATTGCTGAAATAATTTTGATATGAGTTGAATTATGAATTTTGGTAATTGGAAGAATTGCGGAATTTTTTCAAATGTGATTTTTGTTTCCATTATTTATGAAATGGGAAAGGCTTGGGTTTGCCAAAAACAAAAATCTTAAATCTGGATTCTTTTTTCTCAATATTAAATTGTACTCCTAAGAAGGAAACTAAGAATAGGTAAAAGCCAAAATAAGACAGATGTACCTCATCATTATATGGAATTGGATCAACCTTTGAAGGTAAGAAATGTAAAGTTAGAGAACATAAAAATACCAACGGGAAAATTTGCATTGAGAGGATTTTGAATTTTTGGAAAGGGAGCAGGAAATAAACCGGGAAAAGTAGAAAAATTTATGGTGTTGTGGGCTGATCCAAAAAAAGATGGAGAAAGAAGAAGTTCCTGGATAAAATGGAAAATCCTGCAGCGGCTGGTTGTGTAATTTACTTTGGAAAATCCCCGGATAAATAATATGGCAGCATCAAGGTTAATGGAAGGAACGATTATTTCTTTACCGGCATGGACAGGAAGGAGCCTTATTATTTCAGATCGAAGCAATAATAATGGTATTTCAGACAGGACCGAGGTAAATATTTCAGAGTAAAATGATACCTGTGGGGAACACTAATTCAATAAAATAATGATGAATATTATGAATCACTCAACAAATGGAATGTCAATTCTAAAAGCAATTCTGGTGATACTCGTAGTTTGCACACTTTCTTTCGGCCTGAATGCCCAGGAAAAAACCGAGTTGATAAAACCAGCAATTATAGATTATTCTGCCTGGAAGGCAGATGAGGTCCAAATGAACAAAAAGATTGATTCTTTGCTTTCTTTGATGACTTTGGAAGAAAAGTTAGGTCAGTTAAATCTACCATCTTCTGGAGACATTACAACCGGCCAGGCTAAGAGTTCTGATGTGGCAAAAAAAATAGCAGAAGGGAAAATCGGAGGATTATTCAATATAAAATCTGTAGAAAAAATTAAGGAAGTTCAAAGAATTGCAGTTGAAGAAAGCCGATTACAAATTCCCTTGATTTTTGGAATGGATGTGGTTCATGGATATGAAACCGCATTTCCAATTCCGCTTGGCTTATCGAGTTCCTGGAATTTACCTATGATTGAGAAAACAGCCAGGATCGCCGCAATAGAATCCAGTGCTGATGGGATAAACTGGACATTTTCACCAATGGTAGACCTTGCCAGAGATCCACGATGGGGACGCGTTTCGGAGGGTGCCGGGGAAGATCCTTATTTGGGAGGGGAAATAGCTAAAGCCATGGTTCAGGGATACCAGGGGGATGATTTAAGCCATAACAATACTATTATGTCTTGTGTTAAGCATTTCGCATTATATGGAGCAGCTGAAGCAGGAAGAGATTATAATACGGTTGATATGAGTAAAATACGTATGTATAATGAGTATTTGCCACCTTATAAGGCAGCAGTAGATGCCGGGGTAGGCTCGGTAATGGCTTCTTTCAATGAAATTAACGGTATTCCTGCTACCGGTAATAAATGGTTGCTTACAGATTTACTGAGGTCTCAATGGAATTTTGAGGGTTTTGTAGTGACCGATTATACGGGAATCAATGAAATGGTAGATCACGGAATAGGGGATCTTCAAACCGTTTCCTCTTTAGCTTTAAATGCCGGGATAGATATGGATATGGTGGGAGAAGGATTTATTTCAACTTTAAACAAGTCGTTGGAAGAAGGAAAGGTTACTATGGCTCAAATTGATGCATCGGTAAGACTAATTTTAGAAGCTAAATTCCAATTGGGATTGTTTGAAGATCCTTATAAATATTGTGATGAAAACAGGGCTAAAACTGAAATTTTTACCTATCAAAACCGGGCTTTTTCAAGAAAAGTAGCTTCGGAATCTATGGTCTTATTAAAGAATTCAGACAATATTCTGCCCTTGAAAAAATCGGGTACAATTGCCCTAATAGGTCCTTTAGCCGATACCAGGAAAAACATGGCAGGGACCTGGAGTGTGGCAACGAAACAGGATAAGTCAAGTTCCCTGCTTGATGGATTAAAAAGTGTTGTAGGTAAAAAAGCCACTATTGCGTATGCCAAAGGGAGTAATTTGGATTATGACGCGGAGTTTGAAAAAAATGCTACCATGTTTGGCAAAGAGATTCCTCGAGATGACAGGAGCGACAAACAATTATTGGATGAGGCATTGAAAATTGCTTTAAAAGCAGATGTTATTGTGGCCGCTTTAGGTGAATCTGCAGAGATGAGCGGCGAAAGCAGCAGTCGTGCAAATATTTCCATTCCCCAGGCACAGAAAGATTTACTTCAGGCTTTGGTCAAAACCGGAAAGCCGGTTGTTTTGGTTTTATTCAACGGTCGACCTATGGTTCTTGTCGAAGAAAATGAAAGTGTTGGGGCAATCCTGGATGTTTGGTTTCCCGGAAGTGAAGCAGGCTTGGCGATTTCAGATGTTTTATTTGGTGATGTAAATCCATCGGCTAAAATAACGGCGACCTTTCCACGAAGTGTAGGGCAAATCCCAATATATTATAATCATAAAAATACAGGTAGACCACTGGGTAACAAAGAAGGCAAATTTGAGAAGTTTCGTTCTAATTATATCGATGAGCGTAATGAACCTTTATTCCCATTCGGTTATGGCTTGAGTTATACAGAATTTGAATATTCTGATATAAAAGCAAGCAGCAAGAGCTTAACTGCTGAAGGGAGAATTACCATTAGCACTACGGTTTCCAATACAGGTGATTTTGATGGCCAGGAGATCGTCCAGCTTTATCTCCGAGACAAAGAAAGGAGCATCACCCCGCCAGTGAAGGAACTAAAAGGATTTCAAAAGATTTTCCTTAAAAAAGGCGAATCCAAAAAAGTAAATTTTGAACTGAGTATCGAAGAATTAAAATTTTATAACCCAAAATTGGAATTTGTGGCTGAACCGGGGAAATTTGAGGTTTATATAGGTAAAAATTCTGCAGATGAAAAACTAATGGCAGAATTTGAATTGCTGAAATAATTTTGAAATGTTGAACCCGGAGATTAATTGTAATTTAAGTCATAAGTCATGAAAACTTATGCAGTTATTCTTACCCTGAAAGGGCGATATAAAATCAATACAAATTGATGCCTCAGTGACTGAAGTGAAAAACAATTTCACCGCTACTGTAACCCAATTGATATTGGTTATTCCTATCTGACCCATTATGCTTTTAGGAATGTAAGTTGCCGTGGGGAGCAGTTCCATCTGTGGTGTGTTATAAAGATGGATATTAAAATGTTTGTAACCCGCTTCCACCGATACTGAGATTCTAAGGATATGTCCAAACTGTAAATTTATCACCCTCCCAAAGCTGGTGTTTTAATGGTTCAAACGTTCCTGCCCCCTGGCCTAACGAAGATGAAAATTTTGTGCTAGGGGATCCCTCCGGTATTGACGCTATGATTAAAACCGGCAATCCAAAACTGGGGGATTGGAAAACAACCTATAGTGTGATTCCATCCACCTTCCTGGTTTCAGTACTTTTTAAAAAACCAATTTACAGATTACATAAGGCTGTTCTTATTTATGATAAAAACGAATATGAATTAAGGGCTTTGAATATTAGTAAAGCCATTTCATTCAAGTAATAGCATTTATTGAAAATGGGATTTCGTCTAAAAGTGAAGTCATTAAATCCTATTAAATAGTTATTGGATCTTTTCTAAAGACAAAGAAGGCCAACTCTATTCGTTCGTTGCCCTTCTTTTTGCAATATCTCTTGTCTAATATCTTTTTTCTGACTCTAATTAAAAGCCGATATTCCTGTAATATCCATTCCCGTGATCAAAAGGTGGATGTCATGAGTCCCTTCATAGGTAATCACGCTTTCCAGGTTCATCATATGGCGCATCACAGGGTACTCGTTGGTGATGCCCATTCCGCCGTGAATCTGGCGTGCTTCGCGTGCTATTTCCAAAGCCATGTGTACGTTGTTGCGTTTCGCCATGGAAACGTGTGCAGCCGTCATGGTTCCTTCATTGGCCAGCGTGCCCAGCCTCCAGGCGAGTAATTGCGCTTTGGTAATTTCGGTGATCATTTCAGCCAGTTTCTTTTGTGTCAGCTGAAATCCTCCGATGGGCCTGCCAAACTGAATCCGTTCTTTGGAATAGCGCAGTGCTGAATCGTAGCAGTCCAAAGCCGCAC
>JBGSWA010000421.1:0-5019 GCA_041752645.1 Gillisia sp.
TGATGGGCGATGTGCAGGAATATTTTATCGAGGAAAAAGTCCGGAATTTTTATTCGGTATCCATCTCAGGCTATCATATTGCCGAGGCCGGAGCCAATCCTATTACCCAGTTGGCTCTCACGCTTTCCAACGGATTTACCTACGTGGAATATTAACTGAGCCGGGGAATGGACATCAATAAATTCGGGCCTAACCTATCCTTCTTTTTCTCAAACGGGCTCGATCCCGAATACGCGGTTATTGGACGGGTGGCGCGCAGGATCTGGGCGAAAGCCTTAAAACACAAATACCATGCAGACCCACGGGCCCAAATGTTGAAATACCACATTCAGACCTCCGGCCGCTCCTTGCACGCCCAGGAAATCGATTTTAATGATATCCGCACATCCCTGCAGGCCCTCTATGCTATTTACGACAACTGCAACTCCCTGCATACAAACGCCTATGACGAAGCCATCACCACTCCCACCGAAGCATCGGTGCGACGTGCCATGGCGATCCAGCTGATCATCAACAAGGAACTCGGGTTGACCAAAAATGAAAATCCACTTCAGGGTGCCTTTATAATTGAAGAACTGACCGATCTGGTGGAAGAAGCAGTCCTGCTTGAATTCGACAGGATCAATGAAAGGGGTGGGGTCCTTGGTGCCATGGAAACCATGTATCAGCGCAGTAAGATCCAGGAGGAAAGCCTGTATTATGAAACCTTAAAACACAACGGAGAATTTCCCATTATTGGGGTCAATACCTTTTTGAGTGCCACTGGCTCCCCAACGGTTACCCCAGGAGAGGTCATCCGGGCCACCGAGCAAGAAAAGCAAACGCAGATCACCACCCTGAAGAATTTGCACCACGCAAAAAAAGAAGATACCAAAGCAGTGCTGGAAGGGATCCAGAAGGCGGCTATCAATAATGAAAATTTATTCGAGGTTTTAATGGAAGCCACCAAGGTGTGCTCCCTGGGACAGATCAGCTCGGCTATGTTTAAAGTGGGAGGACAGTACCGAAGGAACATGTAAAAAAGAACCTGGAAGCCAGTGCAGGAAAGTGCGAAGTCCAACAAGGGAAAAAAGAGTGAAGTTAAACAAGGGAACTAAGGGGGAAGTAAAATAAAGAAAAATGAATTAGCATCTTTTTCATTTTTTGGCCGAAAAACAGGCAAGCCGCAAAGAATGACAATTGCTTTTTTTTCCTGGAGCACCTGGCCAGCACCCCGGGAAATAAACTCAAGTTTCCCCTACAGATTCAAAATGGAGCCTCCCAAATTGAGCCATCCCAAAAAGGGAAAAATCCCGGAGAGACCCATCCCGATTCCCGAGTACACAAATCCCACATTGACAAGAAAATAAATTAGATTCTTTGTTTTCTAAAAACAAAATTCCCTTAGATTTGCAAAAAATTTAATACCAATTGACTAGCACGTAATTGCTATATTTTTATGGAAAATCTATGGTTATTTGCAATTGCCGTGTTCACAGGGTTTTTTGCCATCAACAGTCCGGCGGGGAATATCCCTATTTTTTTAAGTCTTACCAAGCAAGCCGATAAACCCACTAAAAAGAAAATTTCCCGAAAGGCCACCTTCACAGCCTTTGTGATCGTGACCGGATTTATTATTTTGGGGAAATATATTTTTGACCTCTTTGGGATTACCATCCCTGCCTTTAAGATTACAGGGGGAATCCTGATATTTTTTGTGGGCTTTGAAATGATCCGATCCCAGGAATCCAGCATTGACAATCAAACGGAGATCAATTTTAATGAAGGTATTTCCATTTCACCTCTGGCCATTCCGATTTTGGCAGGTCCCGGGACAATTGTAACGGCGATGAACTTCACCACCAATGCCACTTATCTGCAGCTTGCCATCATCGTTATCATGCTTGGACTGATCATGTGGCTTAATTACCTCGCCTTTATCTCCAGTGATTATTTGGTGCGGTATATAGGTAAAAACAAAATTACTGTTATCGAGAAGATAATGGGACTAATTATCGCCATTATAGGAACCAGTATGTTTATTGAAGGGGTGAAACTCGCGTTTTTCACCACCGAAACCCTTTAATTCTCCCTGCGGTTTCCTTGCAGCTTATAAAGCCATTCAGAAAACAACTGATCGAACTGCAGGATCTCAGAGCGCAGGATTGCGAGGAATTCCTTTTCCCTGCCTCCGTCAAATTCAAGTTTTCTGCAGCCCCGGAGGATCCGGCTGACGGCATTTCTTATCTGTCTGGCCCTTCTTAGTCTGAGTAAGGGATTTGAGGTGCTATGAACCGTGGCCAGTCCCGGGGCCAGTTGCAAGGAATCGGAAACAAGCTCCCCCGCGAATCGGCAATTGGAATTCCCTGAAAAACTCATCTCGAGAATATTTTTGTTGTCACTGATGCTTAAAGCAATAGCCCGGGATACCCTAAAGATCTCCAGGGCCTTGTTATAAACAGGCAGGTTTTTAAATTCGGCAGCTTCAAAAGATCTCATCGCATTTTTAATTTGCTTCCACAGACATAAATTTACCAGGTTTTGGGTGAGATCTGCTTTAGATTTTAAACTGAAAGTATATCTTTGGTTTAAATTCAATGGTTTAATATCAACTAAAATTTAAATATGCCCATAGATGAGTTAAATTGGAAAATTTTGGAGGCGCTCCAGAAAAATGCCAGGCAATCTTTTGCTGAAATTGGCAGAAGCGTCGGACTTACCTCCCCTGCGGTAGCCGAAAGAGTGAAGAGAATGGAAGACCTCGGAATAATAAAGGGGTATAAGGCGGAGGTGTCTTATCATAAAACCGGCCATCAGTTAAAAGCCGTGATCACCCTTAGGGCATTTATGGGCAGGTTAAAGCCTTTTTTGGAGAAGGTAAAGGAATTTAAGGAGGTGATAAATTGCTACAGGATCACCGGTAATGAAAATATCATAATGGAAGTGGTGCTGTACGACCAGGCACATCTGGAGGAGTTTATAGATAAGGTAATTACCTATGGGGAAACCAGGACGCATATTATCCTTTCCAATGTCGTGGAACACGGGCCTATTAAAAGAAGGGGTTAAAATCTCCTTACGTATGCTTTTTATTGCATTAAAGCATCGAAATAAAACAAAGTCTTACCTTGCAGGTATTAATCTTTAATGCATTGATCCGCAGCTGATCAATGTCATATTATAATTCTTTTGGAAGCCACAAATTTGCACAAAAAAATAAAATGACCCGAGACCTTGCTTGTTTCCATTGCGGTGATCCCTGTGAGGCCGATGCAATTGTTTTTGAGGAAAAAAACTTTTGCTGCAATGGCTGTAAGATCGTTTTTGAAATTTTTTCCGAGAATGATTTGTCGGGATACTACGATTTGCAGAATACCCCCGGAGCCAGTCCGAAGGAGATGGAGGGCAGGTATGATTTTCTCGATAATCCCGCTATTGCAGAAAAACTTTTGGAATTTAATGATGGGGCCACTCAAATCATCACCCTTTATATTCCTCATATTCATTGCAGTTCCTGTATCTGGGTTTTAGAGAATCTCCATAAACTGGAGCGGCACATCAAGGCCTCACAAGTCGATTTTCCGAAGAAAACGGTTCGGGTTACATTTAACTCAGAAGGAATTTCCCTGAAGCAACTCGCGACACTATTGGGCAGAATCGGCTATGGCCCCTACATCAGCCTGGAAGATTTCCAGAGCGAAAAAATAAAGAAGGACAGAAGCATTATTTATAAACTGGGAATTGCCGGATTTGCCTTCGGCAATGTCATGTTCCTCTCTTTTCCCGAATATTTTGAGGTTGATGAGTTTTGGCTGGATCAATATAAAACAACCTTTCGGTGGCTGACCTTTGTCTTTTCGCTTCCTGTTTTCTTCTATTGCGCCTCCGGATATTTTATTGCGGCCTATAAAGGCTTGCGGGCAAGGATTTTAAATATCGATGTACCTTTAGCCCTGGGAATTCTGGTGCTATTTCTGCGCAGCAGCATTGAAATTATTTTCGGCATTGGCAGTGGTTTCTTTGACAGCCTTACCGGCCTGGTGTTTTTCCTGCTGTTGGGAAAATATTTTCAGCAAAAAACATACGGGTTCCTGTCTTTTGAGAGGGATTACAAGTCTTATTTCCCCATTGCGGTAACCCTCTTAAATAAAAATGGAACAGAAGAGGCAGTGCAGGTAAACGAAATAAAAAAAGGGGACCGCCTGCTCATTAGAAATGAAGAACTGATCCCGGTAGATGCTATTTTACTCAAGGGGGACGCCAGGATAGATTACAGTTTTGTGACCGGGGAAATAGAACCCGTAGAAAAGCAGTCGGGAGAGAAGATCTTTGCAGGGGGGAAACAAGTCTCGGGCAGCATCGAGATCGAAACCCTAAAACCAGTGTCCCAAAGTTATCTCACCCAGTTGTGGAGCAATCAGGTTTTTGACTCAAATAAGGAAGACTCCTTTACCAGTATGACCAATACCATCAGCAAATATTTCACCATCAGCATTCTGAGCCTTGCCTTCTGCGCCACTGCCTACTGGCTGATGGTGCAACCCGCCCTGGCGATGAATGTTTTTACCGCTATTCTCATCATTGCCTGTCCTTGCGCCCTGGCCATGAGTGCTCCTTTTGCTCTTGGAAATATGTTGCGCATCTTCGGCAAACTGAAATTTTATGTCAAAAACGATCAGGTCATTGAGCGCCTGGCCAAAGCCGATACGCTGATCTTCGATAAAACAGGAACCATAACGGCCAATAATAAAACGCTGGTCACCTATAAGGGCACAACTTTAAACAAGGGGGAGGAATCCCTGTTAAGATCCACCCTGCGCACCTCCGGTCACCCCCTGAGCAGAATTCTCTATACCCATTTAAACGGGGGAGAACTTGTAAAACCCGAGCTGGTCGAGGAACTGGTGGGCCAGGGGATAAGGGCAAGGTTTTACGACCAGAATATAAAGATTGGGAGCGCCGCTTTCGTAAAAGCAGGAAAGCTTCAGAATACTGTGCAAACTGCTGTTCACATCAGCCTGAATGAGGATTACAAGGGCA
>JBGSWA010000422.1:0-5978 GCA_041752645.1 Gillisia sp.
GTAGCTGTTGCTTTTGTGGTTTTAGTAATGGAAATATATTTTTTTGCATTTATGCCTCCCTCAAAACCTCCCGGCCCTTCTTTGAGAATTCTTCGTATCACCTTTATTTGTCGCTCATTCAATTCATTTTTGAACCTGTCAAAAAACCTGGTCTTATATAAGCTGAATTCTATTAATTTTTCTGCTGAAATCTGAGCCTGTAGTGTAGTCCTCACAAAATAATTGATCCACGAAGTTATTTCATTGGACCTTTGAGCAAACTTTAAAGCATTGTAGTAATCGTTCTTTTTACTTTGCATTGCATCAGAAAGGCTTAATAGTATTGGTCTTCGTACCGATTGAGATAATGCTTTTTCGGCTATTGCCCGTCCTATGCGTCCGTTTCCATCTTCAAAAGGATGAATACTTTCAAAATATAAGTGAGCTATAGCCGCCCGGATAACTGGCTTTTTTATTTCCCTATCCCCATTTTTTCCGGTGCTGTTGAACCAGGAAATAAACTGGTTCATTTCCTTAGGAACTCTTTTTGAAGGCGGTGCTTCATAATGTATAATTTCTTTGCCCATTGCACCGGAAACCACCTGCATAGGTTCATCGTGCGTACGCCACTTGCCTGGTTGCAGGGAAGAATTCCCTTTCATCAGCATCCGGTGCCAGTCAAGCAATTTTTTTTCGCTTAGGGGGTCATTAAAACTTTTTTGAGCATCGGTCATAAGTTCTGCTATACCTTCAGCTCTTTTATCATTGGGCTGGCTTTGTTGGGGTAACAAGCCCAGGTTCTTTTTTATGGAGGACATAACATCCTTTCTACTTAAAAATTCCCCTTCAATTTCAGAAGTTTTTATAGCTTCTGCCACCAATAGTTCAATAACGGCTTCAACACGGGACTCCTCAGGCAAACTTTCTATGAGCGCATTTATTTTCCCTGCTCTTTCTGAAAATTCATATAGTTGTGCTTCCACTTCTTCTGTAGAATAGGTGAAATTTGGCCAGTCTTTTTGTTGCCAGTTATATTTCATGAGCCGAATAAAATTGTTTGCGGCTCAAATATAGGTAAATTATGAGTCGAATAGGTTTTTTTTCGGCTCAAAAATCCCTGATTTCCTTACTCATAAATTCAGGTTCCATCCATTCTGAAAAATCACCTCCTTTAATGAACACCCTCAAAATCTCCAGTCGCGCCAGTTCTTCCACCTGAAAACCTCCCTGAACCAATGCTTATGGAAAATTACAGTTCCTGATGTTGGCGAAGGAAGAGAGAACAGCCATCAAAAAAGTCCTGTTTTGGTACTGTCGGTTGGATACCCTGGCGATGGTGATGATCTATGAATATTTTCGGCAAGTGTGTAATTAAAGTCTGCTTTAATATACTTCGTACAACGTAGTTACTAAAACTCCTTTCAAATCGCGTAATCCAACAGATAATAACTGTTTTACTTCTTTGACCTTAAAATTAAACGGTGAAGCTAAAAGGTATACACCACTTTGCTTCTTTAGTCTAATTCCCTGTCCGGAGATAATATCCTTATTGGGTTCAAAATATTCTTCCGGTACATGCTCGGTTAGAATAACATATTTAAAATCGTATAATTTTTCTACCACATCTTTTATTTCCGCATTCGATAAATGTTGCAACACCTGCCTTAGAATCGCGCAATCTCCTGAAGGCAGAACATCTGCTACAATATCTAACGCATAAAATTCTAAATTATCTGCCTGAAATTCCTTTTTATTATGTGTTATTAGAGCTGGGACTATGTCTAGTGCGATATATTTTTTGGAGTACTCTACCAGTTCTTTACCAATATTAAAATCACCGCAACCCAGATCACAAACTACTGGTGGAGTTTCAAAATCTTTTAGAAAAGCGGATACTACAGCTATATACGGATTTACTGTTTCAGGATGATGAGAGCCTAAACCAGAGTAAAATTCAGATTTGTTACCACCCCACAAGTTGTTTTCATAGATTTGAGTCATGGCATCTTTAGTTGGCCAGGGCTTTTTTATTTTTTTATTTTTTGTCATTTAAAGAAAAAATCGGTTTATACTAAGTGTGATTTAGTCTTTAGGATCTACGATATCATCCAAGCCGCTAAGGACTATTTGTTTAAAGGAACTTCCTTTTAGATAGTGCGCGCGAATTTTATTATTATCAATATACTTTGCCAGGGGTGGATTAAACAATAAAGAAGGCCTGCCAATAACATCAGATATGATATAAGAATTTAGGGCGCCCATACTACTGCCAACAATTGCGTTGATCTCGGTGCCTTTAAGTGATTCAAGGATTAGTTCCGGCTGAACATGCTTAAGGTTATAATCAATATCCGGGGCGAAGACCTTTCCATATTTTTGAAGAATGTCCCGTTCTTCATCTTTTAACTTGCCTTTGAGTCCGTGCAGATAGAGTATATTCATAATTATTTGCTTTTTTTCTTTATCAGTCATTAGAAAGAATATTCTATTTCTTCCACAACAAATTAAAGGAATGATGACGTTAATATGTGTCGCACTAAAATTTAATTAAATCCAAATTTAACCATTATAGATTTCGTTCAGAGTCATTGCTTGGTGCAGAACAATTCGCTTTTAGTTTGTAAGTTGGTATAATTTGAATTTAAACCAGCGCATAAAGGAGGATAAGGTGTTGCGCACGCTCATTTGCTTGGCAATGCCTTGAATTAGTGTCACAAAAATGGGGGAGTAGGCAGTTTCATATTTAAAATTGTTAACCACTGAAATTCCGGCAAGTCGGCTGCACTTTTCGAATAATCTGCTCGCAGTTTTTGGGTTGTGATGGTGATAAAACATAGTGAATTATTTATAAAAATCGGGATGAGAGTCGTCTTCCTCGTAGTCCTTTCTTTTCTGATTCCATTTTTTATTTTTTGGATCTGCAGCTTCCATAAGTGATTCCAGAATGGCCAAAGTGGGGTTTATTTTGTTCTTTTCTATATTCTTTATAATCGCTATAAGCGCATTGATCCTGCTCTTTAAATTATTTTCCAGGGATTTCATATTCGGTCCCAATGACTCTGATGGAGATATTTGGTTTTGATCAAAAAAATCCATCATAATTGTCAGGGCCTCGGAATGAGATCCTGCAATCCGTCCGGAAAACTTCCGAAACCTTTTGGCTGTTTTGATGTCTAATTTTATGCGTGAATACGAATCCATAGCCTTAATTTTTTATTTAATGGTCCCCTTAAACATCGTATTTATTGGCTTTCTGAAGGGGAGGGGCCCCTTTTTTAAAGAAATATAACCTCCGGGCTATAAACTGTAATTTTAAATAATTCATTTTCAGTATGTTACAAAAAGTGGAAAACCCTTAACATCGCGCAGCGTGTTATCCTCTTGCTGTTCCACTTTTTTTTCCAGACAAAGATTTCTTACAATTTTGCACGGACGATCAAAGAGTCCTGAGGCAAAAATTTCCGTTCAAATTTATAAATGTGAACCATTATTTACGAGGTGAAATCCGAAAATTTGGATCACAGAGTTATTATAAATTCACTGAATTTCAGTTATTTAAGATACATATTATTTCATTTTTATCTGAAATAAGTTTTCTCACTTAATGGTATGAATCGGTGTTCTTAAAGCTGATTGAGTTGGCTGAAAATGGCAAACTGCATCAAATAACACCAATCTGATTTTTAACACTTTTTCAAATGATTTACTTTTTATATCCGGAGCGTTTTCCATTTTTGATTTCCGGGTTGAAAGAAAAAAATACTGGTTTAACTGAACGAGCCTTTATGGTTTTTTAGGGGGCTTCCTAATGGAATTCCGGAATATCCAAAGGCCTTAATTAAGCCTTGCAAATACATTTTAAAACAGTTTAGCCCGAATTATGCCGGGAACTCCTATTTTTGCAACAATATTAAACTTCGCGTAATAATGCATATTTTTATTCAAACTTGATAGGTGAGCAAGTTGTAGACTTCTCGCCGTCCGGTTCTTAGAATGAACTTATGTTTTGAAAAGCCCATCTATCATTCTATAATACCATTTAAAGCAGATTCCAAAAAGTGAAATTAAAACGAAAAAGAAAATTAGTAACATATTTAAACATTTTAGACAGGCCGGTTAGATTCAATACCTTCGTTTTTAGTCGGAATTTTTTGTTGTGGGCCTTTCTCGGATTAATAGGCGGGATAATAGCCGGTGTTTATTGGATTAGTCTTGAATTTCTGACCCACACATTGGCATACTTTGATGGTTGGGAAGTTATTCCGGTGATGGCAATTTGCGGACTTTTGGCAGGATTAATAATTCACTTCATTGGCGATCCGGGCGAAATGCATCTCATCGTAAATAACATTCGCTTTAATAAGGGAAAGCTTGACCCAAAAAATAATCCTTCAATGATCCTTTCCTCTTTATTTTGTGTGGCATCAGGTGGTAGTCTTGGCCCAGAAGCACCATTGGTGCAAGTAACGGGTTCTACCGGAACCTGGCTCGGAAAGCTGTTCAGGCTTAAAGGTGAGGACTTAAGGTCAATGAGTATCGCAGGAATGGCATCAGGATTTACGGCACTATTTGGTGCTCCTTTGGGCGGAAGTTTATTTTCTTTAGAGATTCTTCATCACAAACACGCCGTTGAATACTACAAAGCAATCATTCCTGCTTTGGTAGCAAGCAGCTTTAGTTACCTGGTCTTTGCGTTAATTATTCATTTAGGACTTGGCCCAATATGGAACCTATCTGCCTATGAATATTCCGGGATTTTCGATTTCGGATATGCTGTTTTATTTGCAATTATTGGGACAGCCCTTGGATGGGGATTTATTTTTTGCACCAAAATATTTAAGTCCATTTTTGAACATCGACCAATTCCAATTTACATCAAGACATTAATAGGCGGAATTTTACTCGGAATAATTTCATTCTATTTTCCGTTAACCCGTTATTTTGGACATCACGAAATTAATGAGCTTTTAACGGGGAGCTTTTCATTGAAGCTCTTATTTGCCATTTTGATTTTCAAAATTATTGCTATCTCAATAACCGTGACATCTGGTTGGAGAGGTGGATTTATTATTCCCCTGTTTTTTGTAGGGGCAACTTTAGGTTTGATCATTCATCAAATATTCCCTACCGTTAATCTGTCTTTAGCCATAGTTAGTTGTATGGCTGCAATAAATGCCTGCGTAACCCGGACGCCAATGAGCACGACAATTTTACTTGCAACATTGACAGGATTCGGACATTTTATTCCTATCTTATTTGCAAGTTTAACCGGGTATTTTTTAGCTCCAAGAATACCATTTATAAGTTCACAAATGGATAAATAATGTATACAAATCATAATCTTTATAAAGTAAATATGATTGTTCTAAAAAGAATTTACGATAAGCCTGAAGAAGAAGACGGTTACAGAATCCTGATTGACAGATTATGGCCAAGAGGTGTATCCAAAGAAGAAGCAAAAATAAATTTATGGCTTAAAGAAGTCGCTCCAAGCAACGAATTAAGAAAATGGTTTTCCCACGACGTAAAAAAATGGGATGATTTTAAGGCAAAGTATAAAAATGAATTGAAAGAGATTTTAGAAATTTCTCAAAAAATTAAGCAAATAGAAAAAGAAGAAAAAATTGTTACACTTCTCTATTCAGCCAAAGATGAAAAACACAATAATGCCGTTGTTTTAAAAGAATTCTTGCAAAAGTAAAATCGGGCGGGCATTTTAGTATTCCGATGTGGTGCTTAACGCAGATTTACCAATAGGCATTTTAGATGCTGCAGAAATGTATGCTGGATGCGTATCAGGCGCATTGAAAAAAAGTGAATTCTTAAGGGGAGTTCTATTAATTAAAATTATGATTTTAAGGTATTTATCCGTATATTCATGGACTTCAAAAGTCCAGTAAAATATGAACAAACAGCTATACAAATCCACAGGAAAGAAATCATTATTTGACGATCAATTTTCTGCTGAAAAATTATCAGAAATTGGTAATCCGCTAGAT
>JBGSWA010000423.1:0-2982 GCA_041752645.1 Gillisia sp.
TACCTGGGCCTGGGGGGTAAAAAATGCAGATAAAAAAAAGAGCGCGATCAATAAATACTTCATAGGGAATAGGTGATTTTTATAATTTTCTGTGACGGATCTGTAATGCCAAAACGGGCATCTGCCCGATGGTTCACTACCCAAACGATCTTATCCTCAGAAAAAAGCAACCAGGTGTTTTCTTTCTCGGGTAAAGATAATTTTTTATCCTTAAAGAAGTCGCTTAACTTCTTCCTTCCTTTCATTCCAAAGGGATAAAAAACATCGCCTTCCTGCCATTTTCTCAAGGTTAAAGGATATTTTAAACTTTCCTTTGCTACAAAGATGCAATTTGGAGGAGTTTGGGTTATCCTTTCGACCTTATGAAAGCTAAAAGTTCCTATTGGGAGCATTTCAAATTCTTCCCCCTCAGAAATGCTGTAAATCTCTTCTTTCCTGTTTTCCGGTTTCTCCGTGAGGATTAGAAACTCCCGGTCCCTGATCAATCGGTGGGTCTCAGAAAAAACCATTTTTCCAGGTTGTGCCTCCAGGAGATGAACCACATCCTCCCACTGGGTAAATCCGAAAGATTTCAATAATTGATATAATACTGCCCTGGGATGGGGGACCTTATTTAAAACCTCAATTTTTAACTGGGTGCCAAGCGTTGTTTCTGAAACAATTTCAGGGTAGAGCAATCCCAAATAATCTTCCACTAAATCAAAACTCTCATTGAGATGCACCTGGGTTTTGGCAAAACCCTCCAGGAACTGCGGATTTATCTCCTCCATCACCGGGATAATTTGATGCCTGATTTTGTTCCTGAGATATTTTAAGGAGCTGTTGCTGCTGTCTTCCCTCCATTTGATACTGTTTTGCAAGGCATAGGCCCCAATTTCCTTTCTTGAAAAATGCAACAGCGGCCGGATAATTTTATTGTTTTCAGATTTTATCCCGGTCAGACCTTCCAGGCCGGTGCCGCGAATCAAATTGATCAGGAAAGTTTCCAGATCGTCATTGGCGTGGTGTGCGCTCAAAACATAGTCGTACTTTAAGGCAGTTCTCAAATCCTCAAACCAATTATATCGCAACTCCCTCGCGGCCATTTGAATAGAAATCCCAGCCTCCGAGGCATAGAGTTTTGTATCAAAACTCTCGGTAAAGACCTCCACCTCCAACGCATCGGCCAGGTCCACCACAAAATTTTCATCACCATCGCTTTCCTCCCCGCGCAGATTAAAATTACAGTGGGCCATTGAAAACTGCAACTTGGCGTTTTTACAAAGATGTGCTAGCACCACACTGTCTATTCCACCGCTTATGGCAAGCAATACCTTGGTGTTGGACAAATAAGAAAATTCTGATCTCAGGAGGTTTTTAAAGGCTTTTTCCATAGAATTCAAAGATACGAAAGCCAGGGGTAAAACCTAAATTCATAATTTTGAATTATCCAATAAGCGAATCCCGCATTGCTTGGGCCTTAAGCAAACACTCTTCATATTCCAGCTCGGGAATGGATCTGGAGGTGATCGCCCCACCAACCGAGAAAGAAACATAGTTGTTTTTTGAATTATAGAGAATGCTTCGAATCACCACATTGAAATCAAAATCTCCCCCAGGAGTGAAATACCCAACGGCTCCGCTGTATACTCCGCGTTTGGTTTCTTCCAGTTCTTCGATGATCTTCATCGCCGATATTTTTGGCGCCCCGGTCATGCTTCCCATCGGGAAGGTTTCAGATAAAACTTCCACCGGCGGAATTTGCGGGTCAAGTTCCGCAGAAATGGTGGAAATCATCTGATGCACCTGTTTAAAGGAATACACCTTGCAGAGTTCCTCTACCGCTACACTTCCCCTCTTTGCTATTTTGGAAAGATCGTTGCGCACAAGATCGACGATCATGATATTTTCAGACCGCTCTTTCGGATCTCTTGACAAGGCCTCCGCAATCCTGGCGTCTTCTACTGCATTAATTTCCCGCCTGGCCGTACCTTTGATAGGTTGAGAAATTATTTTTGATCCTTCCTTTTTTAAATAACGCTCCGGCGAGGCGCAGAGCAGGTAATTATGCTCCAGTTTCAAAAAAACCGCAAAAGGGGAGGAAGAAATCCTGTTTAATTTTTCAAAAACCTCCAGTGGGTCAATCTCTAGATTTTCAGCATAAAACTCCTGGCAAAAATTGGCCTCGTAAATATCCCCGCGATGAATATAGGCCTGCAATTTAATTACTTTCTCGAGATAGGCCTGCCTTGGAATCCTGGCATTAATTCGCCCCGGGCCATGTCCATCTTCTTTTACCGCTTCGCTTTCCCCCCTGCCTAATGGCAAATCCATCTGAAGAATTTCCTCAAAATCAAGATCCATCTCCTCCTGGGCCACTCTTAAATAATGAAGCTCCAGGGTGTCCCCTTTGATCAGAAACAGTTTTGTAGGCTGAAAAAAATAAAGATCGGCAAACCCCAGGCCGTCAAAATTATTCGAGCTTAAATTTTCAAGGTCATTCTTGAGATCATAGCCAAGATACCCAAAGATCCAGTCCCTGGTGGTTTCCTGGTATTCCCGGAGCCTTTCAAAGGCGCCGTGAGCCCCGGTTTTTATGGCAGTAAAGGCCTGAACAGCCAGAATCTGATCGAAATTTGAATATTTATGGGTATAATTATTGCTGTCCATCCATACAAGCTCGTCAAATTGCTCGCTCCAGAAAAGCAGTTTTTCTTTAAATTCTTTGGAATTATTTAATCGATATTTTTTTATGTTGCGCACCTAAATTTCAATTTCGTGTGCAAAGGTAGTCAGGACATCTTCTATTCCCAAATCCAGGATTTCATTTAGCACCTTGTTATCTTCAAAATTATCCTTAAAGGAAGGGAAACTAAAACTCTCTATCACCCGGCCTCCAAATCTCGGTAAGATTTCTTTGGTATAATCCAGGGCTGCTGCAGCCCCCCGGGCTCCATTGGAGGTGCTGGTGAGCAAGATTTTCTTTTCAGAGAGAAAATTCCG
>JBGSWA010000424.1:0-5174 GCA_041752645.1 Gillisia sp.
TACAGGCAGGTATGCAAGAATTTATTTTACTTCAGGTACATCAGGTACTTCACCTATCATATATGAATTTGAGGTTTATAATACAAGTAAAAACCTGGCATTAAACAGAACCTACTCCAGCTCCACCAACTGGGATGCAAATCAAACAGCGGATAAAGCTTTTGATGCTTCTATTACTACTAACTGGCAGTCTCAAAATGGAACATTTGCCAACCAATGGTTGTATGTATATTTTACAAATGCAATTACATTCAATACAATAAAGCTGAGTGAATATGGCGACCGGACTACCGGGTTCAAAATTGAATATTCAAATGATGGAACCACATGGACAACCGCATTTACCGGCACTGCAATCGGCAGCAGCAAAACGATTAGCTTTAATGCTGTAACGGCAAAATACGCAAGGTTATATTTTACTTCCGGCACCGGTACTTCACCTGTTGTTTATGAATTTGAAGTATATAATACAAGTAGTAACATTGCCCTCAACAGTGCCTATACAAGTTCTACCAACTGGGATGCCAATCAAACAGCAGATAAAGCCTTTGATGCAAATTATGCAAGCAACTGGCAGGCTCAAAATGGTACTTTTGCCAATCAGTGGCTGGCAGTGAATTTCGGAAGAACAGTAACTTTTGATAAAGTTGTATTAAGTGAATACGGTAACAGAACCTCCGGTTTCCGCATCGAATATTCAACGGATGGGAGTACCTGGCAAACAGCTTACACAGGAACAACCATTGGTTCATCAAAAACCATCACATTCCCGGCAATTACGGCAGTGTATGCAAGAATTTATTTTACATCCGGCACTGGTACATCACCTGTTATTTATGAATTTGAGATTTATAATTCAACTTCAACATCCAGTGCATTGAGACCAGGCAATGTAAAAGCTTCCACTCAACTTACCAGTGAAATAGCGGAAGGTATTAATTTGCTTTACCCTAATCCTGCAAAAGGGACTATAAGGTTTCAATATAATTCATCAATTGATGAAACTGTTACTATTTCGGTGTTTAACAGTGTGGGAGAAAGGGTAAAAGTAAGAAACAGGATTTTTATAAAAGGCCAAAATATTGAAGTGATTGATTTTTCCAAATTCGCTTCTGGTCAGTATTATCTACAGGTTAAAGGCACAAAAACATTTATGAAAAAATTCATGCTTATAAACTGATACCATTAAATTCAAATCAACTATTCCCACACTGCAGCATTATGCAGTGTGGGATTTTTTTTTAGGAGTAAACAGTTCTGTTACCTTGCCGGTGTAGTAAGAGAATTCAATCCTTATTGCAACTCCTGGTTTTATAGTATTTTGTCTTAAATTGAAGATATTTATTACATTATGCAAAAAAAGTATCATAGTTGGCAATTATACAGGTAGGTATGGGTGTTTTAAACCAATAGTTTTGATTTTAGTATTTTAACGGAATTGTTTACGTAAAGCTTGCATTGTGAAAAAAATGTCACTTCTGACTTCTCCTTTTGCATTCTTCATCGTTGCCCGTTTTGTTTAAATTGCTATTAGTTCCTGTTCGGGCTGTTTTGTATTCACTTTTAATTTACTTGCTGCATGTATTCGGTTTATAAGAATAAGAAAAGTATAGTGCTTCAAAATAGCAGGGTTCGTGCCGAATTTATACCTGAGCCGGGAGGTAAAATGGTTTCCTTAAAAAACAAGGATACAAATTTTGAATACCTGGTTCAAAGAACCAACCCTGTTTATTTAGACCAGCCCTTTGACGGTAAATATGTAAATGGCGAATGCAGCGGCTACGATGATATGTTTCCCACCATTGATGAATGCTACTATGAAATGGAACCATGGAAGGGAATAAAAATGGCTGACCATGGAGAGGTTTGGTCATTGGATTGGGATTATGAGATGAAAGAAGATTCGGTAAAGATGACTGTGTCGGGTAAACGTTTCCCTTACGAATTGGAAAAGGAGATTTTTTTTATCAATGAAAATACAATCAGGATTCAGTATAAATTAGTGAACAAAAGTATCCACGATTTTGAGTTTCTGTGGGCAGGACATTTTATGCTTAACCTTCAGGAAGGAACTAAGCTTGTTGTTCCGGATGATTGCAAGGAGGCAATAACTATATTAACCAATACTTCACGTAAGGAGGGAGATATAAATTACTGGCCCAATTTTACAGACAAGGCTGGGAACTTTTACCGTGCTGATATCAGCCGGTCTAAAGAGGCAGATGGATTTGAAAAATATTATTTTAATAATAAATTGAAAGATGGCTGGTGTGAGTTGATGTATCCTGATTCGAAAAATAAGATTAAAATTTCCTTTCCTGTTGATACGGTACCCTACCTTGGAATATTGATGAATGAAAACGGTTGGGATAACCTGTATAATATATTTATTGAGCCTTGTACTGTTTGTTACGACAGGCCTGATATAGCAAAACAACACGGGCAGGTGAGCAGTGTAAAAGGCCTTGGAGAATACAAATGGCATATTGATATTACCATATAAAAAATAAGTTATGAGCCAAAAAATGAAGGGTAAAAAAGTAATGGTAACAGGTGCAGGCACCGGGCTTGGCCGGGAGATAGGGTTAGAGTTTGCAAGGGAAGGAGCTGATGTTGTATTTCATTATGCCCATAGTAGTGATGGCGCAATGACTGCAGTTGATGAAGCTCAAAAAGCAGGCGCAAGGGCAATAGCGATTAAAGCAGACCTTGGTAAGGTAGAGGAGGCAATAGAGCTTACAAATAAAGCTATAGAATTTTTAGGTGGAATAGATGTGCTTGTAAATAACGCCGGTATAACTATGACGTTGGAATTTGAAAACGTTACCCCCGAACAATATGATACACTATACAATGTTAATGTAAGGGCTCAGTATTTTATTATACAAACAGCCTTGCCTTTCATGGTTAAACAGGGTAATGGGGCAATAATAAATCTTTCTTCAGTACATGGGATAAGCGCTTGCAAAGGCCACTCCGTTTATGCAGGCACAAAAGGTGCCATCATTTCTTACACAAGGGAATTAGCAGTTGAGTTAGCTCCAAAAGGTATAAGGGTAAACTGTATTGCACCTGGCGCTGTGCCGGTAGAAAATCATTCAAAAGCTGCAGGCACTGATGATTTCAGCAGTCTTGGAAAACTTATTCCCTGTGGTTTTCCAGGAACTCCTCTTGATGTGGCAAAACTTGCTGTTTTTCTTGCGTCCAGTGATTCCCGCTATATCATTGGGCAAACGATTGTTATTGATGGCGGCACTACTTCCTGGATGTCTTTTAGTGATGGTTTTCAAGATATAGGGCTTAGGCTTGGAAAAGGATATGTAGCAGGATTGTGATTTTAAATGTTTACTAATCAAATCAACATGCATTTAATTGACCAGATAAAAAATATTAAAGTTAATAAAGATGAAATAGCGTTGTTCTTTCTGGGACAGGCTGGATTTTGTATTAAGACAGATAAACAAGACATAGTGATTATTGACCCCTATTTATCTGATGCAGCAGAGCGGTTATTTAATTTCAAAAGAATGATTCCCTCATTAATTGCTGCAGAAAATTTGCAACCTGATTTATTTCTTTCAACTCACTCCCATATTGACCATCTTGATATAGATACAATTTCAGTTGTTGCAAAAAATAATCACACAATTTTTGTTGGTGCTCCTGACTGCTTATCGTTTTACGAGGAAATTAATTTATCTGCTAATAGAAAGATTATTTTAAAAGAAAAAGAAGAATGGCATTGGAAGAATATTCTAATCAGGGGCACTTATGCAGACCATGGTGAACTTGCCCCCGAGGCTATTGGTTTTTTAATTGTTATTGATGGAATAAGGATTTATCACGCCGGGGATACCTGTTTTTGTCCTGATGAAATAATGGAGACCTTACTACCTGACATTGATATCATGATAGTGCCGATTAATGGGCAATATGGTAATATGACTGCATCAGAGGCTTTGAAACTTACTACTTTGATTAAACCGAAAATTAGTATCGCCTGTCATTTTTGGATGTTCCTGGAACATGTTTGTGAAGAAGGTAAAGGTGACCCTGCAACATTTATTAAAGAGTCGGAAAATTTGCCAAAAGGCATAAATGCGAGGGTAATGGCTCCTGGCGAACTTTTGATTTATAAAAAAAATAAAACATTGTAATGATTGGCAGAGGTATAATAACAAATGAACTTATCGCTTATTTTGAAAATTTGATTGGGAAAGAATTTGTCATATCAAATAATCATTTGAAGGAAAAATATGCGAAAGATGAAACGGCTAATTTATATTTTCTTCCAGAACTTGTTCTTATTCCTAAGACGACAGAGGAAGTCAGTTCCATTCTTGAAAAATGCAATGAATACCGAATACCGGTAACGCCAAGGGGGGCGGGAACGGGTTTAAGTGGAGGTGCACTTGCTGATAAGGGAGGAATTGCTCTCTCTACAGAAAGAATGAATTCTATAATCACCATAGATGAGAAAAATCTGCAGGTGATAACTGAACCGGGTGTTATAACCCAGGTTTTGCAGGATGCTGTTAAAGAAAAAGGGCTTTTTTATCCACCAGACCCTCATAGCCGAGGCTCTTGTTTTATAGGGGGAAACATTGCTGAAAATAGCGGAGGCCCCAAGGCTGTTAAATATGGTGTGGTAAAAGATTATGTGCTCAATCTTGAAGTTGTTTTGCCTACTGGGGAAATTATATGGACAGGAGCGAATGTGTTAAAAAATGCTACAGGGTATAACCTCACCCAATTGATAGTTGGAAGTGAGGGCACATTGGGAATAGTCACAAAAATTGTATTGAAATTAATACCACTGCCAAAATATGATTTGTTGATTTCGGTTCCCTTTAATTCGGCTGAAAAAGCTTGTGCTGCGGTAAGTGCCATTTTTATATCCGGCTATACACCCAGTGCCATTGAATTTATGGAGAAGGAAGCCATTAATTGTTGTATGATTTATACCAGTGGAAAAGGCTTGGATATAAATGATAAAGTGGAGGCTCAATTAATAATTGAAGTGGATGGTAATGATATGGATATTTTAATGAAAGACATTGAAGGCATTTCTGGTATAATGGAAAAATTTGATTGCGGTGAAATATTATTTGCCTCCGATGAAAAGCAAAAAGAAAAGTTATGGTTGCTGAGAAGGGTTGTGGGTGAAGCTGTGA
>JBGSWA010000425.1:0-3180 GCA_041752645.1 Gillisia sp.
TGCAGGAATAAAACTTAAGGTTTGGTCCGATTCAATGCACTTCTCAAGTTCTTTACAATACCCCAATTCCTTTCCCAGATCACCCGAAGCGTTCTTCTCCGGCATGCGGTTCTTCATGTTTTCATCTATAGCGTACACTGCTTTGCGAAGCAGCTTTGAGGGCTCTCTCAGGACTTCAAGGGCTGAATATGGATTTGATCTGGATAGAGAATGGGTTGCATCAACAATGGTGGACTTTGACTTAATAACTCCCTTTTCGATGGCTATTGAGACGGTTTTGTGTATCAACAGGTTCAATAGATCGGTATCTTTCAAACGCAGCTTGCGGAACTTGGTCAAGGAACTGGGATTGATAACTGCATCCTCGGGAGCCATTTCAAGGAAATACCTGAAGGACATATCATATCGTGAGGCTTCAACAACATCCACGTCCGAAATGCAATAGATCGTTTTCAATAACAAGTATTTAAAGCTGCGGATAGGACTCTCTGCATTGCGACCATTGTTTGAGCAATATTTGTTTACCAGTTCATCGTAGATAAAGGTAAAATCAATTAAATCATTGATTTTTCTAAGAAGGTTATCTTTCGGAATGATTAAATCATATAGATCGGAATAGGCGCTTAATTGAGCTTTCTGCTGCTGTTGTAACATGCTCAATTGGTTGTTAATCAGTAAAAAAGATACGAAAAAAGGAGCAAAAACACTACGGTTTTCACTCCTTTCTACTCCTTTTTATTTAAATTTTCAGGGGACTTTTTCAGTGCCCTCGGTATGGACTGTTGGTTCTTTGTTTATCTGTCTTAATCCAGGGTTATAAAGCCATTTTAATGTCAATATACCCAACTGATTCCGTAAACCTTAATTTCTGCACTAAATCCTAATCCCAACTTAAAAAAGCTTATTTTAGTCCATAATGACAGTAAACTTAGGTTTTTAGAAGGATTGACGTTGCCAACAATAAAATTGCGCAGATCCAACTTTGTACGTATATTTGTACTTTATAAAATACAATATTATGGAAATAACGACAGTATCTGATTTTAGAAAAGATATTAAAACCTACTTAGACCGAGTTGTAAAGAACTTTGAGACTTTGATTATAAATCGTGGAAAAGATTCTGGAATTGTAGTTATGTCTCTGCAAGAATACAATTCTTTAATGGCTACAAATTACGAATTGTCATCTCGAAAGAATGAATTAAGGTTAGATTCTGCAATTGACAAGCTGAAAAGCGGAACAACTTTCGACAAAGACTTAATCGAAAATTAAATGAAGTATATATTCGTTGACGAGTCTTGGGAGGATTATTTGTATTGGCAAAAAACAGACAAGAAAAAGTTAAAGAAAATAAATGAACTCCTGAAAGACATCGCTAGAAATCCTTTTGACGGAAGTGGCAAACCTGAACCTTTAAAACATAAATATGCTGGATTTTGGTCAAGACGAATTGATAACGAACATAGACTGATATACCAATATAAAGAAGGAGAAATATTAGTTGCAAAATGCAGATTTCATTATGACTGAAAAAGTACTGTTGGCAATAACTAAGCGTTCGTGCGGCCGGCCCAGCAATTCCTTGGGCAGCCCTGCCACGAAACGAGCCCTAAACACCTTGCTCATTGCCTTTACTTTAACCCTTTTTCTAATTTTACAACAACTACAAATAGGGTAGAACTTACTCCTTTTGCTTATCCATCAAGTAATGTTAGGGTAACACCTGTCCTAGATGGTGTTAGTTATCCACAGCTTACTTCATCTGTAGGTTTGTCAAATATACGTTCTGTGACAATCAGTGGAAATTCTAAATTGTGCACGGATTCCGATTTTACTTTTAACAATTTGCTTGCTAGTCAGACTATTACTTGGAGTTTGTCAGATTCAAGCGCAGCTAACATTAGTGATCCCAACAGCAACCCAGTTTCATTAATTGTAACTGGGAGTGGAGCAACAACTCTTACTGCAACAATTTTTAATTCTTGTGGTCAAAGCTATCAAAAATCCAAAAACATTATTGTTGGAGAACCTCAAGCCTTTAAAATATCCATTGGTAGTCAAGAAGAGGAATTATGTGATATAAAATACCATTACATTCCTTACTATCTATACAATTAAAACCCATTGCTCAACTATTCTGTGCAATTTTGTATCCCAATACAGCCAAATAAAGTAATGGTGCCAACGGATCATTTGTTTTTCAGGTTCCCAAGTTTAGTACGATATTACTGGCTTCCTGGTCTTGGATAAGACTTTTGAAAGCTCGGATTTTAATATCAGCACCGAAAATCTTAAAAAAGGAAATTCTATAGTCAACATTTCCAATGAACAAGGTACAATCAAAAGGTTACTTATAGGGAACTAAAGCACTGGGGCTAACAGCTCTTTTCCCTTAGGCTATTGTAATGGAGTAAGAGGCATTAAAAGTTTCAGAAGGCATTAATTCCATAATGCCTTCTTTTGCTTTTATTTCCTGGGTGGTGCCCTCCACATCGGCATATCCTAACCAGGGTTCAATACAAACAAAAGGAGCCCCTGGTTTGGCCCAGATTCCTAAATCTTTAAAATCAGGATAGTCCACGGTCAAAACTCGTCCGGATTTCCTGCTCTTTAGGGCCACTTTCCTGGAGCCGATGTTTTTAAAGATCAGCGCGTCTTTGTCAAATAAATCCCTGCGAAGCTCGATTTTATTGTCCTTCCGCAGTACAGCCCTGGTTTCTCCGGAGATCAGGCCTTCCTGATTCAATAAATAGGTATTCAGGTCCAGGTCCCGGTCAAATTCTAAATAATAATCCTCATAGGCTTCTCCCTCATAGAGCGGAGCATTGAAAGCCGGATGCCCCCCCAGGGAGAAATACATCAGTTTTTCATCTAAATTGGTGATTTTATGGGAGAGGGTCAGGGTATTAGCCTTTAGCTGAAAGCTAAGCTCAAAATCGAATTTGAAGGGATAGCTTTTTAGGGTTTCTGCGGAATACCTCAGACTGAAAATTAAGGAATCAGGATTTTCCTGCTTTAGTTCAATATTGGGGTTATTCCGAAGGATACCGTGTTTGGGTAATTGGTAGGCCTTGTTATTAAAAAAGAAGGCTCCATTTTTCAAGGCTCCGACAATCGGGAAAAGATTGGGCGCAGAACTGCCCCATATCTCGGGGGTTGCCTGCCAGATATATTCGGTC
>JBGSWA010000426.1:0-5771 GCA_041752645.1 Gillisia sp.
GGTTTAAACTTGCTTGTGTTTTGCAATTTATATGATAGTTGGGATTATCGCCGGGATTTATTAAAGGAAGCAACTAAAGTTTCATTAAAAATCCACGTTCAACAGGTTGGTTGATTGCCAATAAAAAAACCCGCTGTTTAGAGCGGGTTTCCTGTAGATCAAATTGACAAATGGTCATTTCCCCATTAACAGCAATTCATTACATACAATTTCTGTAATGTAGCGTTTATGGCCGTCCTTGTCCTCATAACTTCGGGAGGTAAGTTTTCCTTCAATGCCTACTTCTTTCCCTTTTGGCACATAATTTTCGATGAGTTCGGCGGTTTTGTCCCAGGCAATAATATTATGCCATTGGGTGTCTGTGATCTTTTCGCCTTTGGAGTTTTTGTATGACTCATTGGTAGCGATAAAGAATTTTGCCAGTTTTTTACCGGATTCAAGAATTAGAATTTCAGGCTCATTTCCAACATGCCCAATTAACTGTACTTTGTTTCTTAAAGTGCTCATGATTATAAAATTTATTGAAGTTGAAAATCATTTGTTCATTTCAACAGTACAAACATAGGGCTGGTTTTAAGCCATATACGGTTGGGAATGGTTTGTTTTCGTTTACTTACGTTTGTAAACGTTTGTAAATGGATAATTTGAAAAGAATATTAATTTCCCATCCCAAAAAACAAGGGGATTTATGTTTAATTTGTATATATTATCGGCTTTCAGATTTCAGCGCTATTTTTAGTTGCTAAAAAAAGTATTAAGCCCATATCCATTCAAAAACCGAGATATAGTATGCCATTTAAAAAATTAAACCTGCCGCTAAAAGAAGTCCTTGAAAGTAAAGGTTTCGAAGAGCCATTGCCATTTCAAAAAAAGATTTTATCCAAGATAAAAAGTGGTGCAAATTTATTCGGGATTGCCCCTGAAGGCAGTGGTAAAACAACATCCCTAATTATTGGTACAATTCAAAAATTGGGCAGTGAGGCGTTTGAGGATGCTCCCCGGGCCTTAATCTTTGTAAAAGACAAAGAAGCAGCATTGGAGCTGGAACAAAAATTCAAGGAATATACAAGGAGGATGGACCTGAGGGTTTTTGCCGCCTTTGATGAACCTAATATGGAAACTCAGAAAGGGGAAATTTATTCCGGGGTGGACATAGTTATTGCTACGACAAAACGATTGAATCAGCTCTTTTTGCACAGCGGAATTAATTTGAGCCAGTTACAGTTATTTATTGTAGAAGATGCCGGATTTTTAATTCGAAATAAAGCTTATATCGATCTTGTCAGAATTCCCGAGAGTATTAACAAATGTCAATATTTGGTTTTTTCTGATAAATATGACGCTAAAATAGAACGACTAAAGGATTCATTTATGGCGCATTCACAGTTAATAGAACTCCAAGAAAGTTAATGATCATATATGAACTTTCCTTTGATTGGACATACCTCATAAATGGTATTAATCGGAAGTTGACCGTTCTCTTTGGATTAAGTTCATCAGGAAATCGAGATAAATTTTTCTAAACAGCTTCTATGAAAGCAGCAAGTGTCAAAGAGCTTAAACAGGAACTCCTCAATTGCTCCCAGCAGGAATTGTTGGGATTATGTTTGCGGCTCTCGAGGTTCAAAAAGGAGAATAAGGAACTTTTAACTTATTTGCTCTTTGATTCTTATGACGAGGCGGGCTATATTGAACTCGTAAAATCTGAGATCGATACTCAATTTGATTTGATAAATAGAAAATCATATTATTTTATTAAAAAAGGCGTTCGGAAAATATTGCTAGATCTCAAGAAGCACATCCGCTACTCTCAGAAAAAAGAAACGGAGATAGATTTATTGCTCTATTTCTGTTCGAAACTAAAAAATTTCTCTCCATTTATTTATAAAAACCTCCCCCTTAAGAATCTTTATCAAAGGCAAATTGAATTGATAGAAAAGGCAGTAGCTACTTTGCACAAAGATCTTCAAAGTGATTATAAACCTGAATTGGAGGCATTGAGCAAATTAAAATAACCGGATCCTTTAGAATGTATTTCATCAGAAGCATTATTTAATCACTTGCTCAAGTTATTCAACACATTTTTCCTATATTTAAATATGCAAAAATCATGTTTGGAATGCGGGGAAAAAATTGTCGGCCGGACCGATAAAAAATTCTGTAGTGATTATTGCAGAAATGCATATAACAACAATATGAATAAGGACACTAATAACCTGGTGCGCAATATAAACAATAGCCTGCGGAGGAATTACCGGATTTTGGGAGAACTCAACCCTTCCGATAAAACAAAAGCCAGCAAAACCAAATTGTTGGCCAAAGGTTTTAGTTTCGAATATTTCACGAGTACCTACACCACCAAAGCCGGTACCGTTTATTATTTCGTGTATGATCAGGGATATCTTCCGCTGGAGGGCGATTTTTACGCACTTGTAAAACGCACCTAAAAAGATCGCTGTATATTCGTTTCTATTTAAACTAAACCTCTTTAGATTTTAGAAACAATAAAAAGATTTAAAACAAAATTGGATTAGCTTTTTCCCTATTTATAAAAATACTTCTAAGGATGCCAGTTTTGTGCGCGAAGTTTAAGCGCGGCACACAAGATATCTTTTCTGCTTATTTGACCTATCAGTTTTCCGTGCTCAATGATGGGAAATCTTCGCACATCGTGTTTGTAAAAATGGGCGGCACAATCAAAGATGCTCGCATTTTTATCTATGGTAGGCACATTTTTCTGCATATATTCTTCAATTTTCATATCGCCTATGGGCATATTGTAATACCTGCTTTCCGAAATTTGTTTCATACAATCCCCGTCTGATATAATCCCTTCCAGTTCACCGCGCTCATTCACAACCGGGGCTCCTGAAATTCTATTTTTTATAAGAGTTTCCATCACCTCGGTTACCAATTGTTCCTTGCGGAAGGTGGTCAGGGTTACTGTCATATAATCCTTAACCAGAACGGGAGAACTTTTTAATTTTTCCGGTTCGGCCCTTTTTCCTTGAAAACTTTTTATTCCCATAACCTTAAGTATTTGATTAATAAGACTTTCAATATAATCAATTTTTATTTGAATGTTAGCAGTCCTGATAATTTTATTTTTTTAACTGTCTGATCGGTTTATAAAATTTTGAATACCTAAAAAGATTAGGCAGTACAGCCTTCAATTTTACTGGGAATACAAAACCTTTATTTTTCATTTATAAAACGGAATTTCAATTTAACCAAGCTGTTTATATTAAAATTTTATTTTTCTTTCTATCTAAGTTTTTAGACCTTAAACACTTTAAATACTGATTAGTCCCTTTTTAATTTAACTTAATTATCTTTAAACCCTATTTAGTTCCGAATTTATGCTTAAAAAATTATCTCCATTTTTCGTTCTCCTGACATTGATATTTCTTATTTGGTTTATTTTTTACTCCAGTATGCCACGCAGTGTGGAAAACAGGGATATTCCCCAAACTGAATTTTCTAGGCTGCGGGCATTTCAAGATGTCTCCCAGATAGGAAAAGCACCTCATTTTGTTGGCAGCAACCAGCACAGTGTGGTTCGCAATTATATTGTAAATGAATTGCAGGTACTTGGACTTGAAGTACAAACCCAGGAAGGCTACAGCCTCACCAATGACGGAGTGATCTCAAGATCTCAAAACATTCTTGCCAGAATTCCCGGAAGTGCCCGGGGCAAAGCGCTATTGCTGATGTCACATTACGACAGCGCAGGTCATTCTTCCTTTGGGGCCAGCGATGCCGGCAGCGGGGTAGCCACTCTTTTGGAAGGAATCCGGGTGTTTTTGGCTAGAAATGAACCACATAAAAATGACATTATCCTACTTTTTACTGATGCCGAAGAATTGGGATTGAATGGAGCCGAACTTTTTGTAAAGGAGCATCTCTGGGCGAAAGAGATTGGCCTGGCATTAAATTTTGAATCGCGCGGTAGCGGGGGAAATTCCTTTATGCTTCTTGAAACCAATAGCGGAAATGCAGCGCTTATCCAACATTTTATTAAGGCGAAACCTAATTTTCCGGTAACCAATTCCCTGGCTTACAGTGTTTATAAGATGCTTCCCAATGATACCGATTTGACCGTGCTTCGGGAACAGGGCGACATCAATGGGTTTAATTTTGCATTTATAGATGATCATTTCGATTACCATACTGCCAATGATATTCCCGCCAATTTAGACATGGAATCTCTTGCCCACCAGGGAAGTTATCTGCTGCCACTTCTGGATTATTTTAAGGATGCTGATTTGTCCAAATTAAATTCTGAGGAAGACCTGGTCTATTTCAGCCTGCCTTTTGGAAAAATGATCAGCTATCCTTTTTCCTGGATCTTCCCGATGTTGATCGTTGGTTTTAGTTTATTTTTTGCAGTGTTGCTCTATGGTTTTTATAAAAAGAAGCTAACCCTAAAGAGTGTGTTCAAAGGTGCTATTCCATTCCTTATCAGCCTGTTTGGTTCCGCAATCTTGGTCTTTTTGCTGTGGCAGTTCTGCATGATGATCTATCCTGAATATGCTGAAATGGAGCAGGGGTTTACTTATAATGGATATTATTATATAGCTTCGGCTATTTTCCTGAGCCTAAGTCTTTGTTTTTTAATTTATCACCAACCAGTGACTCCTGAAAAACAGGCAGGGAATTTTATATTTCCATTGTTTTTCTGGTTGCTGATATGTGCCTTAACTAGCTTTTATCTGGAAGGCGCAGCCTATTTTATTGTGCCGCTCTATTTTGGAGCGCTGCAGTTGTTGATGATGTTGTGGCAAAAAAGTGTAAATTCCTTCCTGATGCTTTTGCTCAGTTTGCCAGCACTTGTTATATTATTGCCATTTGTACCTATCTTTCCTGTCGCACTTGGTCTGAAAATCCTTTACGTTACGGCGATAATAACCGTATTCCTGTTTTCGTTTTTTCTTCCTGTTTTCGCCGCTTTTAAACGGAAAAAAGCCCTGGGACTTCTGTTGTTCGTGATCTTCAATATTATTTTTATAACCGCGCATTTTAAATCCAGTTTTACTGAGCAAAGGCCTAAACCAAACAGCCTGGTCTATCTTTTGGATACAGATGCCCAAGTGGCAACCTGGAATTCCTATGATAAACTAGTGGATTCGTGGACTCAAAACTATTTCGGGGAGGATCCGGGGATAATTTCTTCGGATAATAATGGGTTTAGCAGTAAATACGGTTCCGGATTTACATTTAAAACCGAAGCTCCCGTGGTTGATATTCGGGAACCGGGAATTGTTTTTAATAAGTTGAATATTTCTGACAGTTTGCAAAATATCAACCGGTATTCCTTAAAAATAGCACCGAACCGAAAAATTAACCGGATGGAATTGTTTGTGGACAGGTCTTTTAATTTTGAGGAATTTACGGTCAACGGGCTGGTGGCAGATTCTATTTATCTGGGAGCAAATCCGTTCCATGTTTTTACAAAGAGATGGGTGGACAGGTTGCTTATTTACCACGCTGCGAACCGGGACACCCTGCGGTTGGAGTTTGCCATACATGGTGAAAACCTGCCAGATTTTATATTGTATGAAGCCAGTTATGACCTTCTGGAAAATGAAATATTGAAAGTGCCTGAGCGTGATATAAACATGATCCCAAGGCCCTTCGTTTTAAATGATGCGGTGATCCTTAAAAAAACCATAAAATTAGACTAAGTTTTGATTTTGTAAATTTGATAAAATTGAAAATGATCAATAGCCCCCTCTTTTATTTGAGAGGCTAATACAGAAAATATATGAATA
>JBGSWA010000427.1:0-8499 GCA_041752645.1 Gillisia sp.
GGATAAGCAAACTGAGCTAAAATCAGATAGAATTCCTGGATGGCTATTTATCGTGAGCTTTAATAAATCCATGACAAGGCTTAAAAAAGAAGTATCTCAACGGGTGGTGGAACTTTCGGACGATATGGAAGAAGTTGTGCATTTGGATTTTGAGGAGGATGCGGAAACATTATATATGAATAAGTTGAATCTGGTTCACGAAGCGGTAGAAACCCTTTCTCCATCGAAAAAAAAGGTATTTGTCTTAGCGCATTATGAGCATAAAACAGTGCATCAGATTGCCTCAGAAATGAAAATCTCTATTGAATCAGTAAAAGACTATAAGAAACAAGCCATGCGATCCATCAGACAATATGTTTCTGCAAGAGCCACAGATAGAGATTCTGTAATTGCCTATTCTGTTTTCCTTACCATCCTTTCCGGCTCATCATTATCTTGAATTTGCTGGGGTATATTTGATAATAATTCCTTAACATAAAGAATCATCCCCTTTTTTTATGTTTTATAGTTTTTATGATACAAACCAAATCTGTAACATTCAGTTTTACACACAGAAATTATTATTTAAAATGTTCAGTAAAAGCGGAGATTATAATTTTAATGATACCTGGGAAAAACTTCCGGAATCACTTACATCGGACGAAGCTGCGGTTTTTTTGATAGAACTTAATGAAAAGGAAATTCAGATTAAAGAGGGGTTGGCGATAGCCTATATTCAGTCTATTGAAAATCCAGTTATTTTATTGAAATCCGAAGATTCAAATCGAATTATTAATAATATTAAAAGCCTGATTAAGGAAAAAAGGCTTAATCAGGGTATTGTGAAAAGGCTTTCAAATAATAAAATCTTTCGCCTGAAAGCGGTTATGGCAGTTGCCTCTGTTTTGTTCTTTTTATTAATAGCGGGAATCTTTTTTAAAAATAAATTCTGGTTAAATTCTGCTTCCGAAACTCTGGTAAAACAAACGGTGACAGCCCCTTTATTCCTTTTAAAGGTTGAGAAAAATGAAACAACAATCTACCGGGAAATTCTGCTTTCGGATAGTAGTATTGTTATGCTCGGACAAGGTAGTACTGTTCATTGGTTGGATAAATTTTCTGACAATAGCAGAGATATTTATCTGGAAGGCAGGGCTTGGTTTAAAGTAAAAAAAGGTGAAAGGCCTTTTAATGTAATTGCAAAAGATGTTGTAACAACAGCAGTTGGTACTGAATTCATGGTCAGTACGTTTAACCCCGATAAATTACTTGTAAAACTTGTGGAAGGAAAGGTTAAAGTGTATGGGATAAACGCTAATAACACGAGTAAAATGATAAATATGGAGGCTGGTCAGCAATTGACTTTTGATCTTAAAAGAAAAAAATTCTCTCTTGAAATTATCCCTCAAAAGAAAATTAAAAGGGATCAAATTGCACCATCAGACAGCCTTGTGACCATTGAACCCGGTTTTAAAAATTCAATCAATCTTGAATTTATCCAGGCACCTCTAAGCAAAGTGCTTCAAAATATAAGTAGTCAATTTCAGGTTAAGTTGAAGTTTAATAAAGAATTGGATAATCATATTCTTGTTACTGGAAATTTTTTACCAACAGATTCCCTTTTAAATATTTTGAATATGCTGGAGCAATTAACGCCTCTTTCATTCACCCATAAAGGGAATGTAATTATGGTAGAAGAAAATTAAGCTAATATATTATATCAATATAAGTAATGTGATTCTTTTAAGAAAGGGTCGCCATGAAAACCTATTATCTAAAATTTAATTATGAAGACAATTAAACTTAAAGCACTCAGATGTCTGGTGATGTCATCCCTTGGCCTAGTAATCGCTGTTTCCGGTTGGTCACAGAATGTTTCAAAAGTTGAAGGTATTGTAAGTAATGAATCAGGTGAACCCTTAAAAGCAGTAAGTATCCAATACGGGGTTTCTACTTCAAAAGAACTGCTAAGTAGTATTTCAGATGAAAATGGAAAGTTCGCTCTTAATGACCTTATGGTAGGGCAAAAGTATCGTTTTGATTTTTCTTATGTTGGTTATGAAAATTATAGCTTGACATCGTTTATCATACAGAAAGGAGAATCAAATAAGTTGATCATCAGGCTGAAGCAGGCTTCTCAAGGATTGGATGAAGTAATTGTAGTAGGTTTTGGGCGTCAGAAAAAGAAGGATGTTACGGGAGCTGTGAGTTCAGTTAAAGGGGAGCGATTGATTGAAGTACCATCTCCTGATATTTCAAATGCATTGCAAGGTCGTGTAGCAGGAGTTGTAGTACAAACACAAAGCTGGAGACCGGGATCTACAACTCAAATCAGAATCAGGGGAAACAGGTCTATCAATGCCATGAATGAACCGCTTTATGTGGTGGATGGAATTCCAACAACAGATGCTATTGAGCAAATTTCGCCAAATGATATTGAATCTGTTGAAATTTTAAAGGATGCATCTGCTACTGCAATTTATGGAAACAGAGGTGCCAATGGTGTTGTAATTATTACAACCAAAAAAGGTAAAAAAGGTAAAACGCTAGTCGATTTTAATAGTTATTATGGCATTCAAAAAAACAAGGAATTACCACTATTAATGAATGCTGCAGAGTTTGTGGAATATTCAAGGGAAGCGCAAAGAAATATTGCAGGTGGAACCTATGATTCAAAACCAAACCGGGATCAGGATTTTAAGAATGAACAATTGGTGGCAACCCCTTTCATGTTTCAGAATATGGAACGTGCCTGGGAAAGTGGCACTTATGATCCTTCAAAATTATTGAGTACAGATTGGGTTGACTATGGTTTAAAAACCGGAGCCATTCAGGATTACAATGTGAATGTTCGAGGCGGAAGTGAAGCGACAAAGTTCCTGCTTTCAACCGATTATTTTCAAAACACCGGTGTGGTAAGGGATCAGGACTACAAACGTTTTTCTGTTAGAATAAATGCAGAGCACCATATTTCGAAGGGTGTAAAAATCGGGACCAATTCTGTATACACAAGTTCCACCCAGAATGCTGGTTGGAATGATGTATTTGATGTTTATGGGCTGAAGAGTTTTAATCCTTTAGCTTCTCCGTTTGATGAAGATGGAAACCTTGAGTTGTTCCCAACTAACAATACAAGAACACCGAATCCAATTACAAATTTCGGAAATACAAAAAGAATCAGAAATCTGGACAGATACCTTGGGAATTTTTATCTGGATGCAAATTTGTTGCCCGGCCTTAATTTCAGAAGTAATTTCGGAATAGATTTACGGGTAAACCAAAACTTTGATTTTAACAGCGAAAATACGGCTATTGCCGGAGGTATTGCTCCATCATCAGCAGCAAACAATACGGCTAAAAAATTCATGTATACCTGGGAAAATATCCTGAGTTATACCAAAACCATCCATGAAGATCATAATATTTTTGCTACGTTGGTTCAATCTATTCAAGAGGAAAAAATTGAATCCAATGGCATTTCTGTAACAGATCTTCCTTATGATGAATTGTTAAATAATAACCTGGGAAGTGCTCTTATTATTAATGGAGTAAGTTCGGGTTTGGTTGATTGGAACCTTTCTTCTTTTTTGGGAAGGGTTAATTATGGGTATAAAAATAAATACCTGGTTACACTTTCTGCGAGATATGATGGTTCTTCAAGATTAGCAGAAGGTGAGAAATGGGTTTTATTTCCATCTGTTGCTTTCGCATGGCGTTTGAAGGATGAAGGATTTCTGAAAGATACTAAGAACCTGAGTGAACTGAAATTACGCTTAAGCTATGGAAAAACCGGGAATACAAGTATCGATCCTTATAAGACCTGGGGAAGGGTTGGAACCAATCGATACGTATTTGGCGAGTCAACTATCCTTGGTTTTACCCCCATTGAAATGCTTAACCCGCAATTAACCTGGGAAACTACTGACCAATTCAACGCCGGTGTGGATGTGGGTTTTTTGAATAACAGAATTTCTGCATCACTGGATTTTTATCTTCAAAATACATCCAATCTTTTGCTTGCCCGGCAATTGCCAACTGTTTCCGGATTTTCGAATCTGCTTTCGAACATTGGTAAAACACAGAATAAGGGCTTTGAACTTACCTTAAATACTGTGAATGTTTCTAACCGGAATTTTTCGTGGAGAACAGATTTACTTTTTAATGCAAATAAGCAGAAAATTGTTGAGCTATACAATGGTAAGGTGGACGATGTAGGGGCGCTGTGGTTTATTGGTAAGCCGGTAAACCTTTATTATAATCTTGGTTTTAATGGCATATGGCAGAACACACAAGACGATTTACAGGAGATTGCAAAATTCAATGCAAATGGATCTAATTTTAGACCGGGAGATATTCGCCCTTTGGATAAAAATGGTGACTTCCGCATTGATGCAAATGACCGCTATATTATAGGGCAGGTTGATCCAAAATGGACAATTGGTTTTGCCAACAATTTTACCTACAAAAATTTTGACGCTTCCATTTTTATGAATGGTATGTTTGGGCATACGCTAAACCATGATCTTGATCTTCGCTTTGATGGTCGGTACAATCAGCCTAAAATGAATTTCTGGACACCAGCAAATCCAAGTAAAGAGGCGCCAAGACCCTTGCTTGGGGCTGCTTCTGTAAATTACCTGAGTACGATGAATTATTATTCCGGTGATTTTGTTCGTGTAAAAAATATTTTAGTTGGATATACACTTCCCAAAGGAGCCTTTCATAATTTATCTATCGACAGACTCCGGATTTATGCAAGTGTTCAGAATCCTTTCTTGTTTACCAAATTTCCTGGTACAGACCCTGAAGGAGCAACAGGTTTTGATGATCCAAGTGTAGTGACTTATACTTTCGGTTTAAATCTTTCCTTCTAATTACAATTATAATTAAACATCAGATTATGAAAAATACAAAATATCTTTTTATAGCAGCCTTGTTCTTCTTTGCAACTGTTGGCTGTAAAAAATACCTGAATGAAGAAATTGTTCCTAATATTTCTTACCAGGTTTACCAAACTGAAAAGGGAATCGAAGGAGCACTTGCTGCAGCCTATAGTTCCCTAAGATTAGGCGTAAATGGTGAAAGAGCACTTACATTCAGCGATGCAGGTACGGATTTATTTACAAGTGGTTCGGATGGTAGCCCTGACTTTAATCTCTATCTTTCTACTTTGTCTTCTCTGAATGGAGGGATCTCGGCTTATTGGGATTATCATTACAAAGCTATTTCCGAATGTAATGTTACCCTGAAGTATCTGCCCGACGTTACTATGAACGCAAAAAGAAAATCAGAAATAGAAGGAGAAGCAAAATTTATCCGCTCTTATTTTTATTTTGATCTTGTGCAACATTATGGTAAAGTTCCACTGGTGTTAAATGCATTTGATAAGGCACAAACTGAATTTAAAAGGGCAGAAGTAAAAGATATTTACAATCAGCTTACCGGCGATCTTACAACTGCTTATAATGCGTTGCCTGCAAATGCCGCTGCACAGGGTAGAATCAATAAGGCAGCCGTGGCCCACCTTATTTCTAAAGTTTATCTGGCCAGGGCAAGTGCTACTTCAACTGAGCAACGAAATAGCAGAGGTACTAAAGCATCAGATCTTGATAGTGTTATCTTTTATGCGGGGAATATAGTAAACAAGCAATTGGGGAATTATGCTTTGGTTGCGGATTATAAGAATCTATTCAACATAAACAATCAGGTAAACAGCGAAGTTATTTTTGCAGTTCAGTTTACCAATAATCTGGCAAATAATGGTAGCGGTAATAATATGCACTTGTACCATGTGCCCCAGTATGATGCTGTTAATACAAAAATACTGGCCCGTTCTATTGAATACGGTCGTCCTTACCGGAGAGTTCGTCCAACCCCTTTTGTTTATAACGAATTGTTTGGTTTGACCAGAAAATACGATTCCCGTTTTGCAAAATCTTTCATCTGGGCCTATATTGCCAACAAGGCTTCTAACGGTATTCCTACCAATGGTGGAGCAACCGTGAATGTGAAAATAGGAGATACCGCAATTTATTTTTCGCCGGTATTTTATACCAGCAATGAATTGCCGGCTGCCTTCGCAGAGAATAAGCGTTTTCCTGTGTATTTGCCTTTGAATGAATATATTTCAAATAGCAGAAATTTTATTTTCCCAGGTCTTTCTAAGTGGTTAGACAATCAAAGACCTACCACAAATGAAACCCGGGGAGGAAGAGACTGGCTGATGTACAGATACGCTGAAACCTTGTTGATTTTAGCCGAAGCCTATGGCCGAAAGGGAGAATATGCCACCGCGGTTAACTACATCAATATGGTTCGTGAAAGGGCAGCTTATAAAGCGGGAGAAATGAAAACAATTCAATACTGGACCTTCGAAGGCGGAAATTATGCAGATCGCACAAAATCAAGTGTGGAGGAAATGAAAATTACTTCTGCTGATATCAGCAATAACTTCGTTGATTTTATACTCGACGAAAGAGGAAGAGAGCTGCTTGGTGAACTGAATCGCTGGGAAGATTTGAATCGTTGTGAAAAATTAGTAGAACGGGTTAAAAAATATAATCCTGAAGCATCCAACATTCGTGATTTTCATAACCTTCGTCCTATTCCGCAAACGCATATTGATCGTTTAAATCCAAAAGGCCCTGATTCCGAAGAGCAAAATCCCGGCTATTTTTAAGGATCAGAAATTTAGTCTGATGCGGCATTACCGGATGGCAATAAACAGGTAGAATAAATAAATTAAGTACCGGTTCAACATCAATCCGGCGCTTAATTTCTCCATAAAAATTAATTCAAAAGAAGATAAAATGAAAAAGTTTTTGATAAGTATACCATTTTTGGTAAATGCAATTCTGGGGTTTTCGCAAAAAGCAGAAAGGACATTCGAAGCGATACAAGCTTCCCTGTTGAACCCATCAAATGATGTGGTTATGATTGCTTCACACAGAGCTTCCCACCTGTTATATCCTGAAAATTCGCTGCCTGCTATTGAGGATGCCATTAAATTGGGTATTGATATTGCCGAATTGGATATCCGTTTTACCAAGGATAAAAAGCTGGTGATTATGCATGATAAAACAGTGGATAGAACTACAACAGGAAAGGGGTTGGTTTCTGATTTTACTTTTGAAGAATTGCGTAAACTTCATCTTAGAATAAAGGATTCGGTTACAAATGAAGTGGTGCCAACTCTGGAAGAAGCTTTTGCACTAGCCAAGGGTAAAATTTTGATTGATCTTGATATCAAACAAGCAGATTGTGTGGATTCTTTAATTGCCTTGGTTCATCGTACCAAAACAGAAAAGAATTGTATCTTTTTTGTATATCTGCCTGAGTATTCAAAAATGATTAAGGAAAAGGATAGCCTGCTGTTAACAATGGTTAGAACCGGCAGAACAGCAGATGTTCCGGTTGTGTTTACAAAAACAAATCCTGAAGTGGTGCATATTGACCCAAGCCACTACAATGATACAGTTGTAACCACTATTAAAAGCAATCATGCAAGAGTGTGGATCAATGCTTTGGGCACAGTGGATGCAAGGGCAGCCAAAGGAGATTTGGGAGCCTTTGAAGATGTAATTGGTAAAGGTGCTAATATTATCCAAACTGATCAGCCTGCGCTGCTTAAAGCGTATTTAGAAAGTAAAAAACGTTACTATTCAAATTAATCATTATAAATAATTAAAAGCCCGGCTTTAATAATCGTCGGGCTATTTGTATTTTGTAAAAATATATTGCATTACATCGCTACATTAAAACATCTCAAAGCATCGTTAAGGCTGGTTTTTGAATCGGTGCTTGGTTTTCGCTGACCAACAACAAGTACTATTTCAAATACTAAGCATAAAACAAAAGTAGGCTTAAGTACTTTCTTTCCTTCATATTTTCTTGCTTGGAAGGGTGTCATTTTAAATTGCTGCTAACGGGAGTTTGTGAAAAAAAACTACCCTAGCCAAACAAATATATACTTTATGTGAATAGCTAAAATGCGCTATAGTTTTTGTTGTAAAAGGGCATGCAACTTATTTGGTCTACAAACAATAACCGCAATCCCCCGTTAGTGTATGCTAACGGGGGATTCTTTTTGTGGGGAACAGTGGCTATTGTTAATAATGTTTATAAGAGTAATGCGTCTGACTCTCACTCTTTGTGATCTTTCAAATTTTAACTACCAGCGCTACTTGTAGCAAAACTTATGTAGGTGGAAGTACTATTTTTATGTAGATCCGAAGCCTTTATTTTCTTAATAAAACGGTTCAATAAAATCCGTGAGCAATTAAAGCTACAGCTATTGCCCTCAAAGTGCAGATACCGGTAACGGTTCGCATGCTGGAAAAATATGGCAAAGACATCACACTGTGCCCAAAATGCAAAACGGGAAAACTAATGCTGGTTCACATTGACTATGGCGGATGCAGCAAACCGATAACTCAGCAAAGTGAACAAAGCCCCGATGCTAAAACCAGCAGCCTTGCACCACCGTAAAAAAGCGCAGGGCCTGGGTAAGCATGAAAAGGT
>JBGSWA010000428.1:0-4245 GCA_041752645.1 Gillisia sp.
GGCGCTTGAAATGAAATTGGGGGAATTGATCAAATAGCTCATGATATTCTACGTTTTCTATGTTACTTTGGTTCGACGGATGCAACGTTGCATGTTATTTTTAATTAATGTGACATAAGAGAAAATCACTAGCTGGCTTCTTGAAGCAGTTTATCCCTTTCCCATCGGGGACCCCTTACAAACATGCCAAATGCCAAGCGATCGCTGCACTATCAAAATCAGTTTCTGAAAAAATTCTGGTTAAGTTTGGTTGCATTATTTTCTATTTGCACCCTCAATAAAACAAACCGACCTTCCAAATTAGAAGATACACCCTTACCAGATTCTTTAATTATAACAGACACACCGGATAAGGGAGAGCCATTTTTAGCATCTGTAATTTTTCCTTCTATTTTATTTTTTTGTGCAAATACAACAAAAGGCAGGATAAAAAAGGTAAGTAATAAAAGAATTCTATTCATGCAGTAATAATTTCTGGAAAGAGAGTAACTCTATGTTAAGGCAATGTGAAGCTAATGTTACGGAAATGTTACGTGTTGGGTGTAATGAGACGCAGAAATTGCTGTAATTACTGCTAGCAGAATAATTTTATATTTAACACAAAAAAACCGCCACAAATAAATGTGGCGGCCAATAGTAATTTAAATATTATATAAAATTAATACCCAGGATTCTGTTCGCAATCCTTATTAACAAGCCTTTCAGCAATTGATATAGGCCAAATATACTGATCTGAAGTTGGCGCAACTGCACCTGCATCGCCTTTTGCAAGAAAAGTAGAACCAGTGCGGGCAATATCAGAAGTTCTGAAACCCTCTCCTAATAATTCAATTCTTCTCTCAGTTAAGATTAAACTAACCAATTCATCTTTTGTAATAGGCGCAAAATCTGTGAAGGTTGCATCTGAACGTTTTCTAATTGAATTTAATATGGCTAAACCCCTTGTGTCAACAGTTGTACCTGCTGCATTCCTTGCCAATGCTTCTGCAAGGTTTAACATCACTTCAGCATAACGTATCACCGGGCTCCAGTCTGCAGCATTATTTGGGTTTGGAAATTTAGTAAGCCATGTTTGAGAACCAGAAGGCACAAGGAAATTTCTTCTTGCATCAGAAGTTCTCCAATCAGCATTTGCAGCTATTCCTGGAGCTGTTAAATTAATTGCATACTCACCGCCACCGTTTGGTCCGGGAGTGTAATACCAGCCAAGACCATTTTGAGTACCCGGTGCATCTAATGCTGTAAAGGGCATAGATAAAATCATTTCCGAATTTGTGTAATTGGTAAAAATTGTATTATAGGACGCAACAAGTGTATTAGCCACACCGGATGTCGCCGTCCATGGTGCCGCATTAGGTATAATTTTATTAGCCTCGGTAATAACATTCGCCCATTGACCCATGTTAAGAAGCACTCTGGTTTTAAGAGCTATTGCAGTATTGCGGTGAGCTCTTGTAGTATTAGCAGCAGCTGTGCCATAGTTAAGAGGCAAATCAGCTTCCGCCTCATTTAAATCCTTTAAAATTTGATTATAAACGTCATTAGCTGATGCCCGAGGTTGACTATTTTCTCCACTAGAAGTTTGTGGAGACAGCTTCAAGATAACTCCAAGCTTACTACCATTACCATCTGTATATGGTCTTGCATATAATTGCATTAGCATAAAATAAGATAAAGCCCTTACCACTTTAGCTTCTGCAACAATAGAACGTATAAGACCTGCACTGAGTGGTGCACTCGACACACCGTTGATAACCACATTACACCTGTTAATGGTAGCATAACAAGATGCCCAAAAGTTTTGCACCTCATTGGCACTGGCGTTTAAGTTAAACTGCCAGGTAAGCCAGGCTGTTACCGCGTTATTAGTACGGTTAATAAACTCTTCCCCTCTTACATCCTGATACACCTGGTATCTGCCGGCATACATCTGCCCCGATTTTAAAGCGGAGTATAAACCAAATACTTGTTGAACAGACCTTGCAGAATCACTGAAAGCAACAGCATCAGATAAAGCAGTTTGTGGTATTGGGTCAAGTTTAGATTTGTTGCAACCTGCAACAAAAAAAATTATAAAGAAAAGTGAGACTATTTTAAGTTTCATAATTGTTAATTTTTTAAATGATTAAAAACCAATGTTGATGCCAAAATTTAAACTTCTTGCCTGCGGTACTGAGTTTCTGTCAACGCTTGGATTACCATTACCATTGCCATTTGCAGAGATTTCAGGATCAAATCCAGTATAATTTGTTAAGGTAAAAGCATTCATTAATTGACCATATACCCTTACGCTGGAAATACCAATTTTTTGAAGAACACTTTTAGGCATTGAATATCCAAAAGTTATATTCCTTAGTTTAAGAAAATCACCTTTTTCAATATTTTCACTTATTACCACGCCAGAGCCATTTGAGATATTATCGCCAAAAACTAATCTAGGTATATTGGTGACTTCACCTGCTTTTGTCCAACGGGTCAACATTTCAGTAGTGTTATTCCAGCTCCTCATGTCTCTAATTCCCGCTTTGGTACCATTATAAACATAGTTGCCGCCTGAGAAAAAGAACAGCATATTTAAATCGAAATTTTTATACCTTAAAGTATGATCCCATCCGCCTGTCCACTTTGGAAGAGCAGGGCCGATAATTACACCATCATTTGCCTGATCTGCTACTCTTGGAGCCACAGCACCAGTTGATACAAGTGTCCATCGCTGTGCCACGGCTGCAGCGTGATTATACTGAACGGCAGTTCCATCTCTATAAAAGAAAATACGCTGACCATTGGCAGGATTAACTCCTCCCGTACGAACTGCATAAAAACTCCCGATTGATTCTCCAACACGTATCATACTTGGACGCTCCAAGCCAGATGTTGCCGGTTGAATATCTGCCCCACCTGCAGCAAGTGCGGTTACTTTATTCCGTAGTGTTGTTATATTAAAACTAGATGACCAGGAAAAATCCTGCTTTTGAATAATTTGGCCACCAATGGTAAACTCAACTCCCTTATTGGTCATACTACCTACATTCTGTAAAATACTATTACCGGGAATACCCCTTGATGGAGCTTGAGGCTCTGCCAAAATCAGGTTATCAACATCGCTCATAAAATAGGTAACTTCTGCATTTAACCTTCCATTAAAAAAGCCCATCTCTAAACCTACATCCGTTTTTTTGCTTGTTTCCCACTTTAAATTTCTATTGCCAGCTTGCGAAAAGAAAAGTGAAGGATTTGTACCATACAAACCGCTACTAAAAAAACTCCAAAAGGCAAAATCGTTCAATCCCTGGTTGTTACCTACAATACCATAACTTCCCCTAAACTTAAAATTAGAAAATACTTTATTCAATCCGAGTTTTTCAAAAAACTTCTCCTGGCTAACTACCCATCCTGCTGATGCTCCTCCAAAATTACCATATTTATTTTCCGGCGAAAAGGCAGAATATCCATCCCGACGGGCATTTACTGATAAATAGTATTTTTTCTTAAAGTCATAAGTTACCCTTCCAAAATAAGATAAGAGAAAATTTTCGCTAAGGCCATTTCCAGCTGGAACAATGGTATTAAATCCTCCCTGAAACTCATTATAAAAAGGATCTGTTACCCCCTGTCGGTTTGCGCCCCAGCTTTCCTGATAGGTAGATTGTTGCTCTGTACCTACAAGTGCAGTTATATTGTGTTCGCCAAAACTGCGTTGAAAATTAAGTACGTTAGTCAAGTTCCACCTTCTAAATGCCTGCGATATATTGAATACAGAACCTCCATTAGCAACACCGTCACCATGTGTAGCATTTTGAAATGCTTTGTTAATCGTATTCAAATTATCAATACCAAAAGTTGTTCTAAAATTTAAACCTTCAATAATTTTTACATTTCCATAAATATTTGCAATAAAGCGATCTGTTTCTGAAGAAAATGTATTCTGATCCAGTAGTAATTGAGGATTTGTAAATTGGAGGGCTGTTAGATTTGCACCCTGACCAATTGTGTTACTAACCCTGTTTATGCTGTAAGAGCCATCATTTAGGTAAACAGGAACATTCGGCATTAAATTAAAACCTAACCTTCCTATGCCGGAAGTACCAAAAGCTCCACCAGGAGAAGATCCGGAGTTAACACCTATATTAACTGAATTAGCATATTGAACCTTACTTCCAAAAGTAAAAATTTTATTTACTTTATGATCTACACTCATTGTAGCATTTAAACGATTGAAATCATTTTGTCGTATCATACCCTGCT
>JBGSWA010000429.1:0-5059 GCA_041752645.1 Gillisia sp.
ACTTGCTGAAGTACGATGAAATGAAACGCTTCCTTGATGACAAATTTGAGATGCCCGATAAAATGGTGGCTACTCTTGTGCGATTCCTGGAACAAAACGGAGGAAAATTTTCAACCAGGGCAAAGAAGAAGGAATTTAAACAACCTTATGAAAAGGAAAAGGCTGTATTAGAATGGAAATTTAAAGAAATATTTACAGAGGAATAAATGAGCTACCACTTGTAAACTGTAAACAACAATACACAAAAATTGGTAAATTGGAATACACAATTTTTGGCAACAAGAGTACACAATTAATTAAAAGCACATTGATTAATTCTCATTATCAAAAAAAGTTTTTCTCTTCTTTAAACTTTCACCTTGATTATGGAAAGCTTTCCATAATCAAGGTGAATCATTAAGAAAAGGAACTTTAAGGAGTATATAAACCTAATTTTTTTTATAGTTGTAAGATCTTTCAAAGTGGCGCAGTTTGACCGAAACAGGTGGCGTCATAACTCCGAAATAGCCACGGCATACCGAAGTCTGTAAATGGTATGTTTAAAGAAACTGTCCGATGAGGGTTTTTGTTGGGATTTTAATCCGTGCAGGTAATAACCGCTCGATCCAACACGCTGTCCGCCATGCCATGAAAATCAGTGGACTCGAGAAATATGGATTCTCATCACATTCCTTGCGCCCCAGCTTCGCCACTCATTTACTGGACCAGGGCATCAATCAAAACGATGCGACTCTCACGAACTGACTTTTTACGGCGTTTTGAAATGCATATTTTACCCAAAGGATTTACAAAAATCCGCCATTAAGGTTTTTTTGCAATACCACGGCAAACGGGAACGATTGAATAAAATCAGGGAATCCATGAAGCTTTCCCCATTGCCTGAACCTGTCAAAATTCCTGTAGCTTAACCATTAGTGCGGATTTATTTGCAAGTCCAGTCCCGCCTTTTAATTTCCCCATTGATACAAATCAATAAAGTACGAACCTAAATCGGAATTGGAATCGGTCAAACGATTGGAATATTAAGAAAGAAAAATGTGGAACAAAATCGGTTACCAGCAGATAAGAAGGTAATGGAGTGAAAAATTGATGTTTTTATTAGCAACAAAAACCAACACTGACAAGAAATCCACCCTATTACCGCTACTTGTAATAAGCTTAACCGTTGTGCATCATTCCCCACGAAAGAAAAACCCTTTAATTTCTAGAGCTAAGGAGTAAAATTTCAGTGTAGGAAAATTATAGTAAATTTGACGTTAATCAGAATTTTGTAACAATCAATTCAAAATGACCAGGAGCCGTTGTAACAAATTTTCAGAAAATCAATAACTAAAAAATTATTCCTTGAAAAGCTATAAAAAATTATTTCTTCTATTGCTTGTTCTACTTTTTTCGAGCTGTGGGGGAGCAAAGTACCACTACAATTTTGAAAAAGGTAAATATTTAGATTTTAGTCAGGGAAAATGGATTTTAAATAAACCTTATACAAACTATTATGAGGATAGAATATATTCCATTGCCAAAAGAGAATTTAAAGATATTTTAAAGGATTCTCTTTTAGAAATAGTTGATTTAAGAAAAGAAAAATTAATCGGACTACAAATACCATTCAATCCAACAACTGAAGAATTGAAAGATTTAAAAACGGGAACAGATTGTGATTATCTAATAAATTACACAACTAATCTCCTCAAAAATGAAATGGGATCTTTCGCATCCTCAAGTAATTTTGGAACAGTAATAAAATCCAATGAGGCATCAACAACTATTAAAATATATGATCTGAATAAATTGGAATTAATTTCAGAATCATTTGTTTTAGGAATAGTAAAAGAAACGAGAACAACGGAGGATGGAAATTGGGATTATGTTAGCTCCGGAGGTACCCTTACAATGAATGGATTAGCACGTCTCATAAAAAAATATGATAAGTACAGAACAGATTAAAATTAGGAAAAAAAACTTGTCAGTCATTTTATGTAAACAATGCTTTAACCTGTATCATATTGTAATTCCCTGCTTGCTTGCCACGGCTGATTTTCCTGCGTTGTTCTTTTCGGTTGGAACCTGTCGAAAAATCAACCTCGTGCCGATTTAAACGAGACATGGTGCCAAATTTAAATAAAAACCACTTTAAAAATCAAAATCAATTTTAATGAGAAAATTATCAATTATTGCCATCTTAGCCTTCTTTACATTTTCTACTTACGCACAAGATCAAGACACCTACAGCACTGAAAAAGTTTGGAGAATCAACTTTCTAAACCCAGGTGCTGAATTGGAATTGCCAACCGGAGATTATTCTACCTTTTCAACAGGATTAGGTGTGGGATATGGTGGAAGTTATCCTGATCTAACTTATGGTGGAAGTGGATTTGTATATATCATAGCTCCATTCTTAGATCTACAGCAGAAATGGTATTATAACATCAGTAAGAGAATTCAAAAAGATAGAACTGTTGACAATAATTCCGGTAATTTTATTTCGGCAAGATTAATTACAAGGGGAAATTCAATAGCAGAAAACATTAATCGCACCTCAAATTTTGACTTTGCTTTCGGCCCAACTTGGGGAATTCAAAGAAAATACGGGAAAAACTTTCATTTGTTATTTGATATCGGACCTCAATATTATATAGATACAGAAGGTAATGGAAATATTTTTCCGATCATGTTTCAGCTCAATCTGGGATTCGATCTTTAGGATTATTTGAGACAACAAGATATCTTATGTAAAGCAATAATTTGAAAATAAAAAAATGAGATTTATATTAGTAGTCCTAATTGGTTTAATTTCTATTACGGTATCAGCTCAAGGACTTAAGCAAAGAGAATTAAATAAAATCTCAAAACTTGGAATAGATACAGTTAACTTGAATAATTATGAAGATCAGTTGACCCATGATTTCAGAAATATTTTACATGCAGACAGAAAAAGAAAATCTAACAAAACAGTTGGGATTATTTTATCTTCTTTGTCTGCAATAAGTTTAGGGTTAGGAACAGCTATGATAGCAACTCCGGTTGAATCTGAGGGTCACGAAAAAGCTTTTAATGATCTAATAGGAGGCTTTTTTATTGGTACTGGTGCTATTGAAGGTGGAATTGGAATTCCATTACTCTTTGTATCGAAAAAACGAAAAAGAGAAAGAGATTTATTAATCAAAGAATACAAAGGTCAAACAGAACAAACTATTTCCAAAATCAAATAAGTGGCCAATTGAGTTTCATTGCAACAACTAAATACCTTATCCTGACTGTATTTCACCCTCAACAACCAGCACTTCCAACGACTGCAACCGTGATTTCAACGGCAAATCAATGCCACTGTTGCAAACTACTAACCGCTCCAGCAATGGCAATCAACCGCTCCGTTGGAAGCCGTTTCAACGGCAGATTTAAAGCTGATTGAGATAAAATTTCATCGAAAAGAGAAGACAATTAACATCCTTGTGAAACTTGACAAGTACAAAACAAAAGCTTGTAATGGATGCCCGGTGCGGGAGTTGTGCACCACGGCAAAAAACGGAAGGCTCCTGGCAAGGGACCTATACACCCCGGTTTATGAGCAAAACTGGAAAAATATGGAACAAGATCCTGAATTGTACCGGCCAAGACAGGCCATTGTTGAGCATCCCTTTGGAACGATAAAGCGGCAATGGGGTATTATCACATCCTTTCCAAGAAAGGCAAGAAACGTGCCTCTGCAGATGTAGGCTTTATCTTCATTGCTAACAATCTCAAACGAATTTTAGCTTTGATGGGCAAAAAAAGGGTCAAGGAAGTCTATGGTCAGTTGATTCTTTGAATATCTGTCTTAATCCAGGCCTACAAAGCCATTTCAATTGCGTTACATCCAACCAAACCCGTTAACGCAATAAATAATCTGCACCAATCCTGATCCCAAGTTTAAAAGGCTTATTTTAGTCCATAATTGTTTGGAAACCTAGGTTTTTAAAAGACTGCCGTTGATCAAAATTAAAACCGAACTCTAAAAATGAAATCTACTATTAAATTTACCTTATTCTTAACAACCTTATTATTCTTCAATTGTTCGCCTAAAAAAGAACAAGTTCTACAAATTGATGGAAAAACTGTCGGAACAGATACGAAATCAATCATTTTAGTAAAACCTACTCAAGATACAAGATTTGATTCAATAATTGAGATTCCTGTCATAGATGGTAAATTTCATTATGAATCGAAACTTGAACACCCAGAAGCCGTAACTCTTTTTCTAACCAAAGATTTAGGAAGGTTTATGCCTCTATTTCTAGAGAATGAAAAAATTGATTTAACTATATATCCTGAGGAAGAATTTGACAAAAATATTGTTGAAGGAGGAAACCTAAATGCTCAATACAAAAAATTTAAACAACGTTTTGATGATAAATTTAATAATAGAATAAAACCACTACAAGCCAGCATTAGGGTACTTTTTAAAAATGACGAATATAACAGTGATAAAGCAAAATTACTTTATACAGAATTAAGAGAAGCGAAAAGTCAGGATGAGAAATTAGTTATTTACAAAAAAATTGATGATTTAAAGAAATTAGGTCAAAACTTAAGTCCAAAAGCCAAAGAGTTAGATGATAAAATAAAACCAATATATGAGGAGCAAAAAGTGTTTCAACAAAATTACATGGCTAATAATCCAACTATTGTGTCGTATTCTTTATTATTAGACAACTTGATTTATAATAAAGAAACTATTGATATTAATTCTGCGAAAAACACCTTACAAATACTTTCAAAGGCCAACCCAAATCATCCGTATAATGAATTAGCTTCTAATTTATTAAATGCTATAGAAAATGTGAAAATTGGTAAAGAATATATAGACTTTTCAGCACCTGACTTAAATGGAAATGATATAAAACTATCTGATAAAATAAATGGAAAGGTTGCTTTATTAGATTTATGGGCTACTTGGTGTGGACCTTGTATAGCTAAAAGTAGAACAATGGTTTCAGTCTATAATGAATATAAAGACAAAGGATTTACAATTGTTGGAGTTGCTGGAGAATTTAAAAATACTGACAGGTTGGTGAAATTT
>JBGSWA010000430.1:0-17356 GCA_041752645.1 Gillisia sp.
ATAGCGGTCCGTCGACCCACAACTGTTGCAGACAACCCCTTCCTTATCCCGCTGTTCCTTGAAATGCAGGCGGCAGCTTTTTTCATCAGTGAATTGAACTCCAAAAGAAAATATATCCATCTTAAAATTCATTTAAATTCACTCAACTATAGGAAAATTTCCGATAATTCGGAAGTATTCCGGATATACAATTTTTTTTTCTCATTACTTAGTTATAAAAATTGAAAATATGTTTTATTTTCCGGAATTGAGATAAGACATCAACATTGTTACAAAACAGGTGCTTTTAAACAGAATTAGTTTTGGTTTAAATTGACGACAATTGCTTTCTGACAAAATTTTTTAGCCTCTTCCATTTGAAATTTAAACCAATTGTCCCGATACCTTGAATTATCAAGTAAAAACATAAAATTATGGAATGGTTTCCTTCAAACAAGAGCTTCCCTCAATATATTTTGTAAGGTTTTATCATCCACAAATTCGACAAAATCTTCCATTATTTGTTAGGATTCATTAAACATCAAAGGGCGGATCCGGATATAATCCTGAATATTTTGTTCTAACTATTGTGTTAATTCCTACCAAATTTCATCGCTGGTATCAAAGGCCAAATGATGGTTACTATCTGGATAAGCCTCAATTTCAATTGTTCTTTTATTAACAAAACTCAGCATCCCCATTAAACCGTTTTCAACGATCTCCCGAGGTCCAGCATCAGACAAATTCTTCATGTTTTAATTGATTAATTTGCAAAATCCTTAAATTCAAACCTAGCTTGGAAAATTTGCAAATAATTACAACTATCTCTAATTTTTTTACTTTATTCCATTTCGTTCAGCAACTGATTGATCTCGTCAAGTTTAGGAGTTAATATAACTTCAATACGCCTATTTTTGGCTTTTCCATCAGCAGTTGAATTTACAGTGACCGGGGAATATTCCCCTCGGCCGGCTGCGGTTAAATTAAACGGATCTATTTCTGAATTTTCCCTCAGGATCTTAACAATGGATGTCGCCCTCTTGGTTGACAAGTCCCAGTTATCTGTCAGTTGCCCGGTGCCCCCGTAAGGAACATTATCTGTATGTCCTTCAATGAGTACAGCGATATCCGGATTCAGCGCCAAAACGGCTCCCAGCTGTTGTACCGCTACTTTTCCTTCGGCATTTATCGCCCAGCTTCCTGAACGGAAAAGCAATTTATTTTCCATAGAAACATATACTTTCCCGTTGCGTTGCTCCACCGTCAGGCCTTTGCCTTCAAAATTGGTCAACGCGTTAGAAACGGCAGTCTTTAAAGCCTTCATCTTGGCGTCTTTGGCCTCGATAAGTCCTTCCAGCTCATCGATCCTTTTTGAACGTGAAGCCAGGTCTTTCTGCAATTTCTCCAATCTGTCTTGTTCCTCGCTAATTTTATTTTCCTTTTCCTCGAGTTGAGCCAACAGTTCCCTGTTGCGTTTGGAATTCTCGGCAATCTCCGTGGAGCTATTTGCTTCCAAAGCATCATACGAATTTTTTAAACTTGCATACCTAGCTTCCATGTTTTGAATATCTGATTGCAATTGATCGCGCTTTAACTTCACGCTGTTGTATTCTCCCTGAAGAGTTGCAATATCTTTTTCAGCTTTAGCAATAGTTTCTTTAAGATCCTTGGAAAGCTTTTGATTTTTCTCTTGCAGATCTCTATATTGACCTTGCAGCTCTTCGTGAACCTTTGAGGATACGCAGGAGGTAAATACAAATCCCAATAAAATTGTAAACAAAATAATTCTCTTTGACATTGACGTTGATTTTAAAAATATTTTTCAAATTCTACTAGAACCGGACAATGATCACTGTGCTTGGCTTCCGGCAAAATAACGGCTCTTATTAATCTTTTTTCCATGGGTGCGGATACCATGTTATAATCTATACGCCAGCCTTTGTTGTTTTCTCTTGAATTGGCCCGGTAGCTCCACCAGGAATAATTATCGGATCCTTTATTGAAATATCGGAAAGAATCTATGAACCCACTTTCCATAAATCCGTTTATCCATTCTCGCTCTACTTGCAAAAAGCCCGAGGTGTTTTTAAGCCTTACCGGATCGTGAATATCTATTGCCTCATGGCAAATATTGTAATCGCCACAGATTATCAAATTTGGAATTTTCAATTTTAACAAATCTACATAGCGCTGGAAGTCGGCCATATATTGTAATTTATGCTCCAACCTGTTAATATTGGTTCCAGAAGGGAGGTAAAGGCTCATCACTGAAAATCCTTCAAAATCCATCCGCAAATTGCGGCCCTCAAAATCCATATAATCTATTCCGGTGCCATATTCAATGTTTTGTGGTTTGTACTTGCTTAAAATAGCGACTCCACTATAGCCTTTTTTTTGCGCTGGATACCAATAATGATAATTATATCCAGCATCTTCAAAGGGTTTTAGATCGAATTGTTCCGGATTTGCCTTAATTTCCTGTAAACAAAGTATATCGGGGTCAGACTGAATTAACCAATTAATGAATCCTTTTCGCAGTGCTGCCCTTATGCCATTTACATTATAAGAGATAATTTTCATTCGGAATTTACATTTTTCCAAAAATAGGAAAAACGAAATGCCTTTTAGGTTATTCCGGCTGAATTTTAAAAATGAAATCAACTGCAACCAAAGAACTTTTGGATTATTTTACTACAAAGCGTTTAACAATCCCTACTTGTCTTGTTCCGATTCGCAATAAATAAACGCCGGTTGCGCCATAGGACATATCAAATTCGTATAAATAACCCTCTCCATTGCTATCCACCTTGTTTTCAATCATTTTCTGACCTAAAACATTGTGTACGGTTATCCGCAAGGTTTGGTTAAACCCGGTTTCAAGGAACGCCCTGAAGATTCCATTTTTTTGATCGACTATGGTCAGAATTGCTTCGTTCAAAAGAAAATCGTCAAGGTCCTGTGTACTATCGATAATTTTAACCGAATAATCATGCGTGGTACCGAATTCCATTACACTGCATGGATTGTTCAATTCTCCTTCTTGAGAAACATCTCCGGCCCTGACCCGCAATAAATGTTGACCCAAAGGAGCATCCGAAGCAAGTGTAAACTCAAAGGTATGGGCAGTATTTGAAGAAGGAATTACCTGGTTTGAAATCACTCTTTCTAAATCATCAAAAACCCCATTGTCGTTCAAGTCAATCCACAAAGAAAACTGTTCATCTTGGGGGTCATCAAACAAGGTTTTAACCTTTACGGTAAAGTTGCGTTTCGAGCGATCCAAATCTGTGGACAAACTGATAAAATCTTCATAGCCTGTGGTACATGGAATTCTTTCGTTTAAAATACTCCCCAATTCAAAGGAGAAGATCCCATCCCCATGACTTCCGCAATCAGAACCGTCGGGAATGCAATTTAAATTGGCAACAGTTTTACTCGTGCCATCGTTTGCTAAATTTCCGTCGCCTTCCAAATCGGTTTTGGCAGAAATTAAAAATCTCCCAAATCTTGAAAGGTTAGCAGTTTTTGAAAAAGTGTAAACTGCATTTTCCCCAACCGGAATACTTCCGGTAAAAACTTCATTTACACCAACGTTATTTCCAAGCTGATACGACACCGGAATATTGGCCTGAGACTCGCCCCCAAAATTCTCGATGGTAACCGTTATCTCTTCTGTAGAGGTTAAGGACAAACCCGTTGATGGAGCATCTATCGATGTTACCCCAACATCTGTAGGAAAAAGATTGGTGATATTTGCGGTAAATGAGTCATTCCCAACCTGCTGATCATTCTCTAAATCTGTCAAAGCAAGGATTTCATAAGTCTGACCTATAACACCAAAATTCGCGGTTGCCGAGAAAGTATAATTTACAGAGCTTGTTCCGGCGATACTTCCGGTAAAAACTTCGGTTGCAGTTTGTCCCCCATCAATTGAATAACTCACGGGAATATTTGATTGCGCATTCACCCCGAAATTTCTTATTGTGACTGTTATTACCTCAGCATTGGAAAGGGTTGCGTTTTTTGGATTGACCACTGCAATAATCCCCACGTCGTTATTAAAATCCGGTGAGAGCCTGAACACCCCAACCCGGTTTTTCCGGTCCAGGCCATCAAAATATTCTCCATTATGCCAGAAGGTAAGATCATCCGCAGGATCTATAGTTAAATGTGCATAATCACCGTACCTGTTTGATGGATTAATACTCCTTCCTTCCACGATGGATGTTTCCTGAACTGTCATTATCCCTAAAGGGTCATTTGCATATCTTCCGGTGTAGCGAAGAGATGGAAAAACAGGACTTTGGGGACTGTCATCCAAAACGGTAAATCCCAAACCAATATTTCCTTCCTTGTCCATTCCTATACTTCCGCTAAACCGGTCGCTTTTATCAGGGGCATAAGTACCTTCCTGATGAACCCTCCAGGGACCGCCATTTCTGTCTTGTCGCAATTCATACCACCTAACCCCCGCGTGTTCAGCAGCGGTAGGATCGATATCCACCACAAAATTCATCACAGCCGCGTTATAGGTTGGAAATCTTCGGTAGGAAGTCATATACATCATCGTAGCTTGTAAAACATCTACATTCGGACCATCATTGGGTTGATTCAAATTGGAAAAAGCACCTCCATCAAAAGTAGCGATAAAGGGACTTACACCATCTGAAACCCCTAATTCCTGGGATTCCTGGATGGTGGAACTCATGGGGGAATTCCAGTTGACATTTATATTCCAGAGTTTTAAATGATCTTCCGAAATCCCTGCCCAGGCATCGTCCTGTAAATATACAATTGGGGAATTTCCTATTGGAGGCAATTCGTCTCCAATAGCGTGAAAACCCGCAGGACTGTAAAATCCGTTGGTATTAACTCCCGGCAAGGGAAATGAAAGCAATTTTGCAGTCTGTCCCGAGAGCATTTTATCCCGCTCAAATACATAAACTACCTGACTGGTACTGGCTGAATTGGAATTTTTATTGGTAGTTACATAATATCCATCACTCCAAACTGATATTTTTGGATAATCTGGAAGAGCCTCGTTCGTAGGAAATCTATAGGTGAACCAGCCATCATTTACCGGATCCGGGCCTTGAGAGACTGCCACCAGGAAACTCTCCGGGGTATCGCTAAATTGGGTGATCAGAAATCTGTCGGCAAATTCATCGTATAAAATGATAGGATCTCCAAGGGTTTCATTGGTAAATTCCCCTCCTATACTTGCCAGGGAAGCAGGGGGAGTAACCTGATTTCCATTTTTGTCAAAAATAGAAAAAGCCGAATTCCAGCCGTTGAGGTAATGATTTGGCCCTGCCGCTCCGGTAGGATCGGTGGGAGTGGTGCGTGTAACCACCGCGTCAAAGCTTAATAAGGGTGTCCTTGAGGGCAATTCCCCCATTTTGTCCTGACGGGTTTTATCCATTGCCTTTGGAAATCCCTTTCCGGGAACAATTTTGTTGATCCCCCAGTTCCTCGGGTTGACAATTTTATATTCAACAGAAGGTGCTTTCAGCTTTCTTTTCGAAATAGCCGAAACAGACACTGCCCTGGCAGAATCAATATAAACAGGCCCTGAAATTTCCCTTTCTTGCGCTGTGACCTGCAATGAAAAAAGAAATAAAAAAAAGCTTAAATGTTGTAAGATTTTGACCATATTATTCTGAAATGTAGCGGTTTGTCATTAGGCCTTTAAAAATAGTCAATTAAAGAATATAATAATAAAAAGAGGCAATTAAAAATTTTTAATTGCCTCTTTTTATTATTATATTAAAGTGTGGGTTTATTTCTTCATCCAATATTTAAAATCTACTTCCTCCCTTATAATAGTTGCTAGTTCAGATATTGGAACTCTTTTTTGTTCCATGGAATCCCTATATCGCACCGTTACCGATCTGTCTTTCAAAGAATCATGATCTATGGTGATACACAAGGGGGTTCCCGCGGCATCCTGACGGCGATACCTTCTTCCGATAGCATCTTTTTCATCGTATTGCACCATAAAATCCCATTTTAGTTCTTCTACGATCTCCTGGGCAAGCTCCGGCAGGCCGTCCTTTTTCACAAGAGGAAGAATGGCTGCTTTAGTAGGAGCGAGAATTGCCGGTAATTTCAAAACCGTCCTGGAAGAACCATCATTCAGGGCTTCTTCTATTAATGAAGATGATAAAACAGCCAGAAACATCCTGTCCAGACCTATGGACGTTTCTATCACATAAGGGACATAATTCTCATTGAGTTCCGGATCAAAGAATCGTAATTTCTTCCCGGAATGTTCTTCGTGCGCTTTTAAATCGAAATCGGTACGGGAATGAACGCCTTCCAATTCCTTAAATCCGAAGGGGAAATCAAATTCAATATCGGTTGCGGCATTGGCATAATGCGCCAATTTATCATGATCGTGAAAACGATAATTTTCTTCTCCCAGTTTCAGGGAATAATGCCATTTTATACGGGCTTCTTTCCAGTACTCATACCATTTCATTTCTTCTCCGGGACGCACAAAAAATTGCATCTCCATCTGTTCAAACTCCCGCATCCTAAAAATAAACTGCCTGGCAACAATTTCATTTCTGAAGGCTTTTCCTGTTTGCGCTATTCCGAAAGGAATTTTCATCCTGCCTGTTTTCTGAACATTTGCAAAATTAACAAATATTCCTTGAGCTGTTTCAGGTCGCAAATACAAATCTGTAGAAGAGTCGGCAGATGCCCCCATTTTGGTGCCAAACATTAAATTGAACTGTCGCACATCGGTCCAGTTTTTAGACCCTGTTTCAGGATCGGCAATTTCCAATTCTTCAATTAAAGATTTAACATCTTTTAGATCCTCCCGGGTAAGGGAATCTCCCAGACGTTTTAGAATCACTTTTTTCAAGGTGAGATATCCTTTTACCCTTTCATTGGTAGTTACAAACTCCTTTTCATCAAAAGCATCTCCAAAGCGTTTTTTAGCTTTGTCTATTTCTTTTAGGGCTTTTATGTTCAGTTTTTCAGCAAAATCTTCCACCAAAACATCGGCGCGATAGCGTTTTTTTGAATCCTTATTATCAATTAAAGGGTCGTTAAAAGCATCGACATGCCCTGAAGCAACCCAGGTTTTTGGATGCATCAGGATAGATGCGTCTAAGCCAACAATGTTTTGATGCATTTGCACCATGCTTTTCCACCAATATTCTCTGATGTTCTTTTTTAATTCTGCCCCGTTTTGACCATAGTCATAAACCGCACTCAAACCATCGTATATCTCACTGGATGCGAAAATATATCCATACTCTTTTGCATGGGAGATCACATTTTTAAATAAGTCTTCTTGTTTTGCCATATTGCAAAAATAAAAAAACCGCCTTGATAAAGCCCAAGGCGGTTCCTGATTTTTTTAATTATTATTATTTCAAGTTAAAAGATGAAGTGCCGATTAATTGTGGCCCTGCATAAATGTAAACTTTATAGGTTCCCTCAAGCAAATTTTCCTTAATGGTATTTGAAAGGATACACACATCGAGTTCTTCATTTTCATAGAATACTTTGGATTGAGCGCTGTAAACCATAGGTCCTCCCTCGTGTTGTACAACAATTTGATCGCCCACAAGCTCATTTTTAGGATTGTAAACCTGAACATAGATATCCCTTTCACCTGACGGGGCCAAAGGGTTCTCGGTTATGGTAAAACATGTCCTGATCTGGTCTATTCTTCCTATTTTGTCATTTTCAACCAATTTACCGCTGTTCCGAACAATAACTCCCATCCCCTTTAATGAGGTAATCTTTAACTGGGCTGCCCTATCAACTTTGGTGGATAAATTTTGGTTGGTTTGCTGAAGGGAATCAGAGAGCCGCACTCTTTGAGCCAATACTGTATTTGTACTGTCTATAGTAGTTGAGAGCATCCTATTTTGATTGCTTAAGCTGTCTACCACCCTGAACAAGCGATCTTTTTCGTTTTTTAAAGATCCTATTTCCCTGCGGTATCTTGAGATAAGCACCAGGTTAGCTTCAGAATCCTTTACAGAATCTAAAAGCATTGAAATGCGCTCACGGGCATCAACAAGGTTTTGATCCATCACCTCATTGGTGGCGATTGCTTCATCATATTTAATAATTAAATCATTAAGCTCATCTTCAATAACAGTCTTTTCTTTTTGAAGGATTGCCTTATTCTCCTTTTCTTCGTTATAAAACTTTATAGTATAAATCCCAAGAGCCACCAAGGCAACCGCCAAAACCCCAGTCAAAATCTTAAGTGCATTATTATTTTTCTTTTCAGTCATCATAATATGTAATTTAGGTTGTAAATTTAAGAGTTAAAAAATGCAAATTACAATTCATTAACAAATATTTCACGAATTATTCAATTTATTTTTACCACAAACCCTTACCATATCTGTGATGAGATCTTGCTAAAAGATGAGCGAATTGTTTGTTTAAAGTCCTTATATGAGATTCCAGTTACCAATTATAATCTATATAACGAAAACACCGTTAAAAAAGTATTCTAAGGCAGGGTCTCATTGAAAATGCAAACATCCCCTATGACCCTTAAAAAGAAGGAATCCTTCAAAGTTGATTGATCAGTTCTAATTTAAAGTCTAAACGGCATTTACCCCATTTTTGGGATCCTGGCTGGGGTAGGAATTGAAAAAAATGGCAACCCTCACTGGAAATAGAGATTGCTATCCTGCATAAAAAATTACACTCCTGGGAGGGGGGGTGAACCAGGTGAAAGGTTGGCAAAGAAAATCAGGTGCCTTAACCAACCTTCCAGCCCAAATGAAAAAAAACCCATATAAAGTGTTAAAAAAAGTGAGGTTTCAAGGTCGAAGTTTGAAAAAGGGTTGAAACGCCCTGTTTTCATTTTGTTTTGAATTATTATACAAAGGAAGAATTTTTAATGCTCTTTTGAATACTGGGTATTTGCGAAATATACTTCAAAGTTTGAAGCGATCTAATGCTGACTTAAAACCGCTTGCAGATATTACAACTCACAATAATAAGGAACCTGAAACGGTATTCATAAGGAGATGCTCCGAACCAAATGAAAGGATAAAAACCATGTACAACGTTTTGAAATTCAAATTCTACCCTTTTTTAAATCAAAAATCTGTAGTACACAGTTCGGAAATAAAAAAAAATAAAAACCCTGTTTACAGAACTTATCGCCCGGTTAACTGCCTGGTGCGTTAAAAATCTCTTGTTTGAAACAGGCCCTTCTAGAAAAATCATTTATAACCAACCAAACTATAAAGTTGCCTTTGGCAGGATGGGAAAAATTGAAGAAACTTTTATTCTTGTAAGACCTTCTGGACATTTCTAGGCAAACAGGTTTTATTGACAGACGATCCCATCCCCACCGGAGCCACTCTTTATGCGTGTTCCAACACAGTTAAACTATTTAGGGTTGTAAAAATAAGCATTGAGACCATGGAAGTTGCAGGCTGAAAGAAACAAAAAATAATTGTTTCTTTGCTTAAAATTCTGGCATTCATGAAAAAGCATATCTCCGGATTATTAATTCTGCTTATCTCGTTGCTTTCTGTGCAATGCGCAAAAAGAGGAACCCCCACGGGAGGATTGCTGGATTCCATTCCGCCTGCATTTTTGCGTTCGGCCCCAGAAAATTATTCGGTGAATTTTAATAAAAAGGAAATTCGAATATATTTTGATGAATATATTAAACTGGAAAAACCTCAGCAACAAATTATTATTTCCCCACCAATGACCCCGAAACCGGATATAACCCCACTGGGTTCGGCCCAAAAATATGTTAGGATCCGGATTAATGACACTTTGCAGGAAAATACTACTTATGCGTTTAACTTTGGAAATAGCGTTGTAGACAATAATGAAGGCAACCCCCTGCCCTATTTTAAATACGTGTTTTCTACAGGCAGTTATATAGATTCCCTGAGCCTTTCCGGTATGGTATCAGATGCTCTTTTAAAGGAAGCCAATCCGTTTATTTCGGTGATGTTATATGAAGTAAATGAAGATTTTTCTGATTCCCTGGTTTATAAAGATCCTCCCAGATATATAACAAATACCCTTGACAGCCTTAAAACTTTTGAACTCTCCAATTTAAAGGAAGGAACCTATCAATTAGTCGCGGTACAAGACTTAAACAGCGATTACAAATACAATCCGGGGAAGGAAAAAATTGCTTTTATAGATCAACACATTAAGGTTCCTTCAGATTCTACCTATAACCTAGTGTTGTTTAAGGAGGAGTTGGCCTTTAAGGCAGAACGACCAAAACAGGACGGCCAACAGAAAATTTTGATAGGTTACCGGGGAAAAGTAAATCTGGACAGTTTAAAATTTAAACCCTTGAATACGCAGGCAACTGATTTTGAATACAGTATATCTAAAGTACCAGGTAAAGACAGCCTTTATTTATGGCTTAAACCACCCTTTAAAACAGATAGTCTTTGGGTACAAATATCATCACCAAATCGTACGGATACTTTGTTGACACGAATATCTGAGATGCCAAAAGACTCTCTGAGAATTAGCATTGAACCTTCCGGGAATCTGGATTTTGGTAAAAAGGTATTTTTAAGATCCACAATTCCTTTACTGGCGAAAAATGATTCCCTGATTCAAATTTTAAATAAGGATTCCCTCGCCGTAAGTTTTTCCTCGGAATTGATCCCTTATGAAAATTCAGTTCTCCTGAAATTTGATCAAAATGAAACCGAAACCTATCGTATTAGGGTTTTGCCAGGTGCATTGACTGATTTTTTTAACGCTACAAACGACACCCTTCTGGGAAACCTAAAAACAAGGGCATTTTCAGATTACGGGACCCTGAACCTCAACTTACAAAACATCAGAAATTTCCCAATTATAGTTCAACTTACCGATGAAAAAGGGGTAGTAATGGCCGAAAATATTTCCACATCAGAAACAGAGCTACGGTTTGAATCTGTTCCTCCTGGAAAATACCTTATCCGGGTGATTTATGACACTAATGAAAATGGCAAATGGGATACCGGAAATTACCTGAAGAAAATCAAACCTGAAGAAATTACTTATTTTCCGGATCTTATGGAAATACGACCCAATTGGGATATCAACGAAACTTTTATTCTAAACTGAAACTATCCCTATCCTGAAGGAATTTCAGCTTCTCACGGGATTCTGTAACATGCGATTTTTCCAGGCTCACTACCTTTGAAAATTCCGCTTCCCAGTCGTTTTTAAACAAAGATTTACCCAAACAGTCGTATATGGCGGAATGACCGTTATACTGATATTTATTTCCATCAGAACCGGTTCTGTTAACCCCAATGCAGTAAGCCATATTTTCTATGGCTCTTGCCTGTAATAAAACGTCCCACGCAGAAATCCGGGTTTCTGGCCAATTGGCAACATAGATCAGCACATGGTATTCCACCGTATTTCTGGCCCAAACCGGGAAGCGAAGATCATAACAAATAAGAGGGCAAATTTTCCAGCCCTTATATTCGAGAATTAACCTCTCATCTCCTGCAGTATAAGTTTGATCTTCCCTGGCCAGGGTAAAGGTATGGCGCTTATCATAGGTTTTAAAGGTGGTATCCGGGAATACAAAATACAGCCGGTTGTAAAAATCATTATTTTCCTTAACTATTATACTCCCTGTTATGGCGAGATTTCTTCTCCCGGCTATTTCCTGCATCCATTTAAAAGCAGTTCCTTGCGGTGGCTCAGCAAGATCTTCGGCATTCATAGTAAAACCGGTACTAAACATTTCCGGCAGAACAATCAAATCGACATTTTCATCAATCGAATTGATCTTTTTAGAAAATAATTTCAGGTTTTCTTCAATATTTTCCCAAACAAGATTTGCCTGTATTATTGCTATGTTTAAATTTTTATTCATATTCAAAGTTTATAAAATATTAATACTTCCCTCCTAAATACGTGTTAAATAATGAAATAGAAACTAAGATTATAAATAATTTTATTCCAAAATAAATTATAATGAACCAAGATAACTTTTTTCAAAGAAACACTTTCGCAGCCAGCACCTCCAGAGGTTTAATTGCGGGATTTTTAGGCGGATTAGCCGGAACCGCTATCAAGAGTATGATCGAACAATTTTTACCTGTGAGAAAAATTGAGCAACGATCGGCACAAATAAAGATAGTAGACAATTTATCCATCAAAATTACCGGAAGCCCGATAAGCAAAGAGCATGAAATTATAGCCGAACAGCTGGTAAGTTTTCCAATAGGCTCCAGCATTGGGGCTGCTTATGGTTACGGCAAAAAAGATAAAGATGAATATCGCTTGTCCGATGGGGTATTATTAGGAGCCTCTACCTGGTTTACCACTCATGAAACTTCACTCCCAATGTTAGGTCTGGAATCAAAACCCAAAAATATCCCCATAAGGATGCAGGCCAATGAATTATTCGCACATGTATTGTTTGGGATAACAACCGAATTAATCCGCAGTTATGTGAATGAACGATTAAAAAGGCAATAACAGGCTAAAAGAATCCTATAGAATCTTATTTAGGATCTCTGAAGCTTTTACCAGAGTTTCATCGTTTTGGCAAAACAAAACCGCAATTGTTTATCATCCCTATTATCAATATTAAAAACTGATACAGGGATCGTGGCTATGCCGTATTCCGATATAAGGCGATTGGCAAAATCCACATCCCTTTCTGTGGTTATTTCTGAATAATCCAGGAGTTGAAAATAGGTTCCTGTGTAAGCTTTTCCTTTAAATTTACTGCCCTAATCAATTCCATAAACCTGTCTCTTTTTTGCTGATAAAACCTCCCCAAATTGAGATAATTTTCCGGGGTTTTTAGATATTCAGCATAGGCCTGCTGCATAGGATGATTTACACAAAAAACGCATAACTGATGTGCCTTTTTAATTTCCCTCATCAGAGCTTCCGGAGCCACGCAGTAACGGGCTTTCCAGCCTGTGTTGTGGAAGGTTTTTCCGAAGGAGGCACATACCACGGCCCGTTCTGCCAAACCGGGAAAAAGAACTGCACTATGTGTTTGTAATCATCAAAAATAAGATGTTCATAAACCTCATCACTCAGAAAATAATATCAGTATTTTTTAACAAACGCCCCAGATTCACCCAGTATAGTGCCGCTGGGGTTGGGAGGGGTGTTGATGATGATCATCCTGGTTTTTGAGGTTATCAATTCCTCGACCTCAGGCCAGACAATAAAAAATCAATTCCTTTTAACTGAATTAAAACCGGGATGCCTCCATTGAGCCTGATAGTTGGCTCATAGGTATCATAAGCCGGCTTAAAAACAATAACTTCATCTCCTTTTTGGACAAAGGCGGTTATGCCAGAATAAATCGCCTGGGTGGCACCATGGGTAACGGTTACTTCGGTATCTTTATCCTATTTCTTTCCGTATAACGTTTCTATTTTTTTGACGATCTCATGCCTAAGATCAATTACCCCAGCCATTGGAGCGTATTGGTTATACCCGTTTTTCATCGCCTTTGTCACCAATTCCTTTAGGTGCTGGTCCGTCTCAAAATTGGGAAAACCTTGAGAAATGTCAATTGCGTGATGTTTTCGTGCCATTTGGCTCATTAAGGAGAAAATACTGTCCTTTCCACCTTGTAATTTTGATTCAAAACGATTTTAAAGGCGCATTGATTATTTTTCAAATAAGATGCAAAAAAATTCCCGGATTCTAAAAGAAACCGGGAGTAAATTCTTTAGTAGGGGAAATTTTATCCTTCTACTTTGGCAGAGAAGTACTCACGATTCATACGTGCGATATTTTCAAGAGAAATACCTTTAGGGCATTCAATTTCACAGGCGCCGGTGTTGGTACAATTACCAAAACCTTCCTTATCCATTTGTTCCACCATAGCAAGTACCCGTCTGCTGGCTTCCAATTTACCTTGGGGAAGTAAGGCAAACTGGCTCACTTTTGCAGCGGTAAACAACATCGCACTTGCATTTTTACAAGCCGCAACACAAGCTCCACAACCTATGCAGGTCGCAGCATTGAAAGAAAGATCCGAATCTTCCTTGCTGATTGGAATATTATTAGCATCCTGGGAATTTCCGGAGGTATTCACCGAAATATATCCGCCGGCTTGCTGAATCCTGTCAAAGGCACTTCTGTCCACCATCAAATCCTTAATTACGGGAAATGCGGTTGCTCTGAAGGGCTCAATTACAATGGTATCGCCATCATTAAATTTTCGCATATGCAACTGACAGGTTGCAATTCCCCTGTCTGGCCCATGGGGTTCACCATTTATTTGTAAGCTGCAGGCACCACAAATACCTTCACGGCAATCGTGATCAAAAACCACAGGTTCCTCATCCTTGGCTACAAATCCTTCATTAAGCACATCCAACATCTCCAAAAAGGACATATCGGGTTCAACCCCGTCTATTTTATAGGTTTCGATTTTTCCCTTAGCGGAAGCGTTTTTTTGACGCCATATATCTAGTGTAAGCTTCATACTTTCTGGTATTGAGTAGTGAGTAATGGGCAGTGAGCATTTTAGACTTCAAGTCTCAGTTCTCACTGCTAAAATCTCATATCTTATTTATAGCTTCTTGTTTTAAGTTCAATAAATTCATAATTCAATTCTTCCTTATGAAGGATAGCCTCAGCCGGATTTCCGGTGTATTCCCAGGCAGCTACATACTTGAAGTTCTCATCATCCCGAAGAGCTTCCCCTTCATTTGTTTGGTACTCCTCCCTAAAATGGCCTCCACAGGATTCATTCCGGTGCAACGCATCTTTGGCAAATAGTTCTCCCAATTCCATATAATCGGCTACCCTGGCAGCCTTTTCGAGCTCAGGATTCATTTCATTTGCAGTTCCAGGAACCCGTACATCTTTATAAAATTCTGCCCGAAGTGCTTTAATTTCATCAATTGCTTCGGAAAGATGTATCGCATTACGGGACATTCCAACCTTATCCCACATGATCTTTCCAAGTCGTTTATGGAAATGGTCCACAGATTTTGTTCCTTTATTATTAATCAGTTTGTTTATTTGATCCTGAACACCCTTTTCAGCTTCAACAAATTCTGGCAAATCAGTAGAAATTGGTCCGGTCCTGATATCATCAGCCAAGTAATTTCCAATTGTATAAGGCAATACAAAATAGCCATCGGCCAAACCTTGCATCAAAGCTGATGCTCCCAGGCGGTTTGCACCGTGATCTGAAAAATTAGCTTCTCCTAAAGAATAACATCCGGGAATGGTAGTTTGTAAATTATAATCTACCCAGATCCCTCCCATGGTATAGTGAACCGCAGGGTAAATCATCATGGGGGTTTCGTAAGGGTTTTGATCTACAATTTTCTCGTACATCTCGAATAAATTTCCGTATTTACTTTCTATTACGGCCTTTCCCAGATCGATGATCTTTTTATCGGTAGGTTTTTCAAGATGCTGAGTTTTAGCAGCCTCATTTCCATATCTCATAAATGCAGCACTAAAATCAAGATACACTGCAGCACCTGTTTTATTTACACCGTAACCGGCATCACAACGTTCTTTAGCTGCTCTGGAAGCCACATCACGTGGCACCAGGTTTCCAAATGCAGGATATCTCCTCTCCAAATAATAATCCCTGTCTTCTTCTTTAAGTTCGGTAGGTTTTAATTTCCCGGTCCTTATGGCCTCTGCATCTTCTTTCTTCTTAGGAACCCAGATTCTTCCATCATTCCTGAGTGATTCAGACATCAAAGTCAGCTTAGACTGGTGATCTCCAGAAACAGGAATACAGGTTGGGTGAATTTGGGTAAAACATAGGTTTGCAAAATATGCACCCTTTTTATGAATTTTCCATGCTGCAGTAGCGTTACTACCCATTGCATTGGTGGAAAGGTAAAATACATTTCCATAACCTCCGGAGGCGATCACAACCGCGTGAGCACTATGTCTCTGGATTTCTCCCGAAACCATATCCCTTGCGATAATTCCACGGGCCTTTCCTCCTATAACCACCAGATCAAGCATTTCGTGCCTGTTGTAAGCCTTGATTTTTCCACGGTTTATCTGACGGTTCATCGCTGAATATGCACCCAGCAACAATTGTTGTCCGGTTTGTCCTTTAGCATAAAAGGTCCTGGAAACCAGAACTCCACCAAATGAGCGGTTATCCAACAATCCTCCATAATCTCTAGCAAAAGGCACTCCCTGAGCAACACATTGATCTATTATATTACCGGAGACTTCGGCCAAACGATATACATTGCTTTCACGCGAGCGATAATCCCCACCTTTCACCGTATCATAAAAAAGCCGGTAAACAGAATCTCCGTCATTTTGATAATTCTTTGCTGCGTTAATTCCTCCTTGGGCTGCAATTGAGTGCGCTCTGCGCGGGGAATCCTGATAACAAAATGTTTTTACGTTATATCCAAGCTCAGCCAGGGTTGCCGCAGCACTTCCACCGGCAAGACCGGTCCCAACAACAATTACATCGATATTTCTTTTATTCGCGGGATTAACCAGGTTAATCTCATCTTTATATTTTGACCACTTTTCTGAAATCGGTCCTTCAGGTGTCTTGGAATCTAAAACTGACATAAATCTTACCTATTAAACGTTAGTAATATAATGAAAGAGAGCTATAAACATAAACCCTAACGGAATAACAATTGCAAAAGCAACTGTAAATCCTTTCAATCCTTTTGAATATTTATTGTTAAAACCAACAGACTGGAATGATGAAGCAAATCCATGCAGCAAGTGAAGCATTAAAAATACAAAGGACACAATATACAATCCCGTTCTTACAGGACTTTGAAATTTTGCAACCAATTCCCCGAAGTATCTTGTGGCATCCTCCGGATGGGACTCTAAATATTTATGAGCTATTTCCGGAAACCAAAAATCATAAAAGTGAAGGCCAAGAAAAGCTAAAGTTACAGCACCGGAGAAAATCATGTTTCTGGACATCCAACTGGAATTTGCACCTCCGTTGAATTTTGAATAACTAACTATTCGTGCTTTCCCATTTTGAATTTCGAGAACAAACCCCATTATGAAATGAAATACCACAGCAAAAATAAGTATGGGTTGCACAATGGCTTGAACAAGGAAATTGGTACCCATAAAATGGGAAACCCCGTTAAAAACATCGGGACTAAAAACCGATGTAATATTAATAATAAAATGTTGAGCTAAAAACAGAACTAGAAAAAGTCCAGATAAAGCCATAGCAATCTTTTTTGCTATTGAAGATTTAAGTAATCCACCCATTGATTAGATTATTTTATTAATTTTTTATAAAGTGCAAAAATACAGCTATTCTAGTTTTTAACAAATTTTTAGATTATTATAAATTCAATTTAGAACTAATTAAAATAGCAATTTGTTTTTTTGCCAATTCCGGTTTCCAAAAATTTTATTATTAACTCAAGTTTCGCACCCC
>JBGSWA010000431.1:0-3232 GCA_041752645.1 Gillisia sp.
AGAAGGATTTAGAATTTCAAAGCGAGCAATACAATATAGGCCGGGCCTTGATTATTCAACGCTTTGATTGTCTATTGAACAACCCACCAAAGGAAAAACACAAAGAACGCTACACCTTTTACAAAAGGATGCTCCGGGAAAACCAACACATTTTTACGTTCCTCTTCATAGAAAGATGTGCCATCGGAAAATAATGCTTCTGAACGGACTGGCCATAAGAAATGTCAAGGTGAAACAAAAAATATCCGGACAATTCAAGGTAGAACAAGCGGCACAGAACTTTGCCAAAATACGCTCTGTAATAGACACGACACTCAAAAACGGATTAAATCTCTTGGAAGCCTTGGTCCATATCGCTAAATTAGATCTTCAATCTACAGACTGATTGGTTACACAACTAATTCAGGTGCAGAAGTTCCAAAAGCGACAATTGTCAAACCAATTACCAAATCAGGAATGTTGTACTTTTTCGCCAAGCCTGATGCTCCATCGACAAGCCAATTAGCTCCAAAAATCAAACCTGAAAATCCAACTACAATTAATAGTAATGAAACAAGCATATTATTATAGTTAAGATTCATCTAATTTTAAAAATTTCAATGCAAGCGCCAATAGAAGAATAGAAACTGGAATAATCAAAAATTCCCATTTCAAATTGTGTATATTTTCGATTATGACCTCAAGAAATAGAACAAATAGAATTATAATGATAACTTCTGAAAGTATATTTTTTAAATGTCCAATATTTGGTATATTAATCCATTTTAAGGTACCGTTGTCATTATCATTTCTCTTAGAAATAAATAGTGTGAAAATACCATAAGCAAAAATGAAAAGTGCCAAAGCGATTAGGAATGTATCTAGAGATTTCATTATATATATTGTTGCATTATCTGTGGAATGCAAATGCTCACTCCCATTTGGGATATAATCGAAAAATATTATCCGAATTGCGTTATAAGTTTTCCAAGCACCAATAAAAAAAAGTAGTAAAGAACCTATTAGGGAACAAATAATTGCTATTAAGCTAATATAGCGGAATATATAAAATGGTTTTTTCATAATATTTAAATTTGGCAAGGTTGTCTTTTGGTGAAGTTACGTTTTTAGTTGATTTGGGATAATCTTTATTTCAGGCCGCTAAATTTTCTCTTAAATGCAAGGTAACGTGTTATAAAGCAACTAATATAAAGGTTTAAATTATATATTATCGGGATAAAAATGGTATGAAACGTTTCACTTTAATCTCTTTTGGGTTTAATTCCCCGAGGCTTGCCTCGATTTTTAGAGGAAAGTTTGGAAACGGATGGGTTTTCATTAAATAAAAAACTTTGTTCCTCTGGATGCCTCTTGGGCTTGCCCCGAGGTAGTTCACTATAAAGGTGAATTATCAAAAATAATGGGTTTTTACCATTTTTACAAGTAAGACACAGCAATTATCCATTTTTTCCCAAGGAAAGGAGGAACGATAACTATATCCCTATGAGCTTCTCATTATCGTCAATAATTCCAAGAGTATTGTAGGGTTTCAAGGTGCTTTTGGCAAGTGGTTTTTGGTAGTTGGTCTTGGTTTTTTGCTGTAATATGCCGCAAACCATTTGTATTGGTCAACAAAATATTGAGTTTCTTTGAGAGCTTTTCTATCCTCTTTAAACTGTTTTATCTTTTGCTTAATCAATAAATTATCCATGGGAATTTCACCATTCTCAAGTTCTCTTCATAAATTCGAAGAATCCCTAAGTAAGTCGGCCAGTTCTGCATTGATATTACTGCTTTCCGGTTCTGCTTTTACATTCTTCACTGTATTGCTATCGAAATTCCAGTGTTCTATTTTTTTTATCCCTGAACCGGTTGCATAACGATATTGCTTCTTATGACCATAATTAAAATGTATGTAGATTTGGTGTGAAGTTCCTTTTCCCTTTCGTAACTTGAGAGTAATTGATCCCATATAGCAGTGGTATTGTACCGCCAAAATTTTAATATAGCTTAGTTCCACTTAGGTTTTCTTAATAAAAAATTCTGTTGTTATCGACCAAACCTAGCGTAAGTAGGGGTTTCAGGTGCTTACCGAATTTTAGGTGTTAAGGGAAAAGACGTAACTCTGGGAGACCTTTTTTTATCTGAATTAAGATTCAGGATCCAAAATTTTACCAAATCAATCTTGAATCCTGAACCCTTATTATTTAATTTTGAATCCTTAATCCTGAAGCGCGTAGGTTTGTTTAGCTATTTCCAGTTCTTCATTTGTAGGGATCACCAGTACGGTTACTCTTGAGTTTTCAGTACTTATAATTCTGTTTTCCTTGGAACGGATCTCATTTTTAGGCAGATCCAATTCTATTCCCAGGAACTGCATTTCCGCACAAACCATTTTTCTGATCGTACTGCTGTTTTCACCAATTCCTGCGGTAAAAACCAAGGAATCCAATCCATTCATCGCAGCAGTGTAGGCCCCTATATATTTTTTGATCCTATAGGCATTCATCTCCAAAGCCAATTTACACTGGTCATTGCCTTTTTCAGCTTCTGATTCAATATCGCGCAGATCACTGTACCCGGTAAGACCCAGCATCCCGCTTTTATTGTGTAAGACATCACTTACCTCGCTGGCTGAGTAGCCCAGGTGTTCGATCATATAAAAAATAACCGATTGGTCTATATCCCCGCTGCGAGTTCCCATAATAAGACCATTAACAGGTCCGAATCCCAGGGAATGATCTATGCTTTTTCCGTCTTGTACGGCTGTCATGCTGCAGCCATTACCCAGGTGAACCGTAATTATTTTTGATTGTGGTTGTTTAGTTATCTCAATGGCCTGTTCCGATACATATTTGTGGCTGGTGCCGTGAAACCCGTACACTTGTATCTGGTTTTCAATTAAAAAGGAATTCGGGATAGCAAATTTATGAGCCCTGGCCGGAATACTTCTGTGAAATGCAGTATCGAAGACCGCTACCTGCCTGGCCTGGGGGAAAATTTCTTCGGCTACCTCGATCCCGGTCAAATTAGGCGGGTTATGCAAAGGCGCTAATGAGAAAAAATCTTTTATCTTTTCTTTCACTTTTTGGTCTATAATGATGGTCTCAGTGAAAGTCGCCCCCCCATGAACCACTCTATGACCGATGGCGGGTATCTCAGAAGCATTTTTAATTACTCCTGTTTTATCATCCATCAGTATTTTTGTAATCTCTTTTAATGCTACAGAATGATCAGGAATATCCATTTCCTC
>JBGSWA010000432.1:0-28137 GCA_041752645.1 Gillisia sp.
ATACCAGTTATGTCTCTTACTTCTTTTCCACTATAGGTTAATGGTTTTTTTTTATCCCTATAGATTTTATCTAATTGTTTTTTACTTTTCTCATCCATTATCTTTTAAATGTTTAATACTTACTGTTATTTATAATATGGACAAGTATCAATGCTCGTCCTTTTAATAAATATTAGGATTTACAGTAAAAACCATTATTTCTGCACCTTTTATTAAAAAAAATAATCAGGGTTGAGCAAACACTTTGATTTCAGAGGCGTTAGAGGAAGTTTCCAATAACAAAAAAAAATAAAATTGGAGATTGTAGCAAGGAATTTCAGAAGAAAAACAGGTCCATATCTTTTGCACCATAACAATGGAACTTGGGCTCAAAAAACTGGGAAAATTTGAAGACTTTGCCGTTGGAATACTGGTGACCACTTTTCCATACATAGGAGAGAGGGGTATCAGTACCTCCTGGTGGTGCTTTAACCAGGGGGGGGCAAGGATGTAACCAATGAAGCAGGTGGTCACTGAATATGGTGAGTCCTTCAATAAATTCAGAATGGTAAAAGGGTTAAATTAGCGAGGACCTAAAAACCTGTCACCATTAAAATGTATCATGTGGCCTGGCATGTCTGAAATCCAGATTTCTGTTTCCCACGCTATCTTCTTAGACCATTTTTTAAACTCCTGGAAGTCTGGAAAGGCAGTTACGTATACTTTTCCAGCATCACAATTTTGAAGTAATTTCAGTAAAAAAGTTGTTGGAACCAGTAGCGTAAGTAAGTATTTCATGTAATCATGTTACACAATTTAGATATAAGTAAATCTATCCCTTCTGATATACACTTCATCAGCACCATGTATACCTACCTATCCTATCACCTGTGGAACGTTCATCTGTTGGGAGGTGGTGACCCCCTTTTTAATTGTTATATCCCTAGCAATCCTGGTAGCAAATAAGGCACTAACACCAATATCTAATAGGTGTCATATTTATTATATTATAAACTACTGATTTCCAGGAAAATAACAAAAAAACATTATCTTTAGAGTGCAAGGCAATGAAGCTTTGTGTAAAATTATGAATAAAATGGAAAATGAATTAAAAAAAGTTGTAGTACAAGCAACTGTTGCTGCTGGTGTAATCTTAATTACAGCATTAATAAATAAAATGTGGCCTTAATTGATGCTAAAAACAAGATATTACAATCTTCATATGTAATCTATATTCCTGCTGTTCTTTTGCTTCATGATTGGAATCAATAGAGATGAAGTATTGAAGTATTGAAGTCATTATAGTGCTATTTAATGAGCTTTAATGGAATTGTTACCATCACAACCTATACTTTCCTGGGGAAGGTTGTGCTAGCCTCCTAGGCTTGGTGATAGATGGTAATTTGTTTGGTTTAATATAAATGTATTCGCTGGGATGGCACTTAGATAATTGAGTTGGGAACCCATAGATTTACCCTATTGTTTATCTTTAAAATAAAGTGTATGTTTGGTTAAGTAATATAATTATATGATTTTACAGCTCGGATTATAGGTTTGTGTATTACAAAGTGGGGTCAGCACCACGGAAAATGCCAGGATGGTTTAAGCTGAAATAAAAAGGGTTAGGTTACACTAATTTTACTATGGAATGTTTACTTAACAGCAAACAGGTAATGGAAAAGTTGAATATTACATCGCACACAACCTTAATAAAATACGAAACAAATGGAACGATAAAGGTTCATTCTCGTATGGGTAATAGGAAGCGGTATCGCAAAGGTGATATAGACAAGTTACTTTAAAAATAAGAGGGGAGTATAAATACTCCTCTTTTTTTTTGTTCATCAAAAACACAGTAAAAAACACAGCAAAAGAAAAAACCCTTGAATATCGTACTGATATCAAGGGTTTGTAACTTTTAAGGTGGTACCTCCAGGAATCGAACCAGGGACACAAGGATTTTCAGTCCTTTGCTCTACCAACTGAGCTAAGGTACCAGTTGCTTTTAAACTTGTAATAAGCCATTCAAGCGGATGCAAATATAATTTCATTTAATTAACCTGCAAAGGAAAATTTAAAAAAATGCTTTTGTACCTTCGTTTTTTTAAAGGATATCTATGAATCTAGTTGTCGATATAGGAAATACCCTGGTAAAAATGGCTGTATTTCAGGGGGATAAGCTAATTAAGAAAAAAATTTCAATGAAGCTCGATTTTTTAAAAAATCTGGAAGAATTGGAACAGAAATATCAAAAACCGGGCAATATCATCCTTTCTTCGGTCTCAAAAACCCCTTTAAGGTGGTTGCAAAAGCTAGAAGAGGGGTCCAGATTGTTTGTTTTGGATAATCAATTGCCGCAGGTATTCACCAATTTATACACTACTCCAAATACCTTGGGAAACGACAGGATCGCCCTTGTCTCGGCTGCAAGTAAAGAGTTTCCCACCGAAAATGTTTTAGTAATAGATGCCGGAACTTGTATTACCTACGATTTTAAGAATAGTAAGAACGAATATTTGGGAGGGGCCATCTCACCCGGTCTGGAAATGCGTTATAAGGCAATGCACAGTTATACAGAAAATTTGCCATTATTAGAGCGTGAAGAGGAAATTAGGTTTATTGGAAATGCTACAAATACGTGCATGCATTCCGGGGTAATTTATGGGTTAACCTTCGAAATTGACGGAATAATTGCTGCTTATCAGGGTCAATATAAAGATTTAACAATAATTTTGACAGGTGGAGACTCACAATTTTTGTGTAAGCGATTAAAAAATAGCATCTTTGCCAACTCAAATTTCCTCCTGGAAGGATTGAATTATATATTAGAATTTAACAAACCTCAATGATTAAACGATTTATAATAATCGTGGCCTTACTAACTACAGTGCTGGCGGCCGCGCAAGAAGGGACTTCATCTCCCTATTCATTTTACGGAATTGGCCTAACAAAGTTTAAGGGTACGGTAGAAAATCAAGCAATGGGAGGTTTGCGGCTATATTCCGACAGCATTCACCTTAACCTAAGGAATCCCGCCGGTTACGGCAGGTTAAAGTTAACCACCTATAGCGTTGGTGCAAGCCATCAGAGCACTAATTTAAAAAATGAGCAGACCAGCGAAAGCAGCAGAACAACCTCCCTGGATTACCTGGCCATTGGAATCCCAACCGGCAAGTTGAATTTTGGTTTTGGCCTCATTCCTTTTACATCGGTTGGATATAAGATTTTAAATGTCAATGAAGAAACTGCAAACAGGTTTACAGGTCGTGGGGGAATGAATAAAGTGTATTTAGGTGCTGGCTATTCAGTCACGGACAATTTGAGTTTAGGGGTAAATCTCGATTACAATTTCGGGAATATCCAACGCAACTTTACCGCATTTCAAAATGGAATTCAGTTTGGGACAAGACAAATTGATAGAACAGACTTAAGTGGTTTTAACCTTAATTTGGGATTGGATTATCAACGGGCACTTTCTGATAACCTGAATTTTTACTCCGCGGCTACCTATTCGCCAAAAATGGATATTACTGCCAAAAAAATCCGAAATACTGCAACAATAACCTTGGGTTCAAACGGGAGCGAAATGATAACCAGTGAGCGTGATATTACTTTCGCTGACTCAGATCTAAGCCTACCCGCGCAGCTTACTCTTGGAGCCGGATTGGGAGGTTCAAACAAATGGTTTTTAGGAGCCGAATATTCCAGTATCCAATCGGAGGAATTTAATTCCGTGACTCCAGAACAGGGTGTGAGTTATCAAAATGCTTCCCAATACAGACTTGGGGGTTTTTATATACCGCAATACAACTCCCTCACGAATTACTTTAACCGGATCGTTTATCGGGCCGGAATTCGTTTTGAAGAAACAGGTCTTCAGATCAATAATGAAGCGATAAATGAGTTTGGCATATCTTTTGGAGTTGGATTACCAGCAGGAAATGATTTCTCCAATGCAAACCTAGGAATTGAGTATGGACAGCGCGGTACTACAAACTCAGGTTTGATAAAAGAAAACTTTTTAAAACTATCTATAAGTTTATCATTAAATGATAAATGGTTTGTGCAAAGAAAATTCGATTAACCACTATTAAATTATAAAAACTAAAAAAATGAAAAAGAAATTCATACTTATTCTTTCCGGAATATTTTTAAGCACCGGATTGTTAAAGGCTCAGGATACCGATTGTGCGGTTATGGCTGCGTTGGCTTATGATGATGCCAAGGCCCAACGTTATGACCAGGCATATGGGTCTTTAATGGAAGTAAAGGAAAAATGTCCAACCTACAGCCTTGCAACTTTTCAGTATTTAGACCGTGTTTTGAACTCCAGATTGGAAAAGGCACAAGGTCCTCAAAAGGTTGTAGTTGTTGAGGAAATAATTCAATTGATGAACGATCGTTTGAAATACTTTCCAGACAAAACCAATGCATCTCAGGTACAGGCAGATATCGCAATGTTGAAATTCGATAACGAAATTGGTACAAAAGAGGAGCAATTTCAAGCTTTTGACACCGCCTTTAAAGCAGATAGGAAAAACTTCACCAGTGCACGTGCATTATATGCTTACTTCTCTTTATTGGTAGATTTGCAGGATGCAGGAACCAGAACATTGGAAGATGTTTTTGCCAACTATGATGAGGTGATCTCAAAAGTTGAAGAAGAAGAAATTGCACTAGCTGAAAGACTTGCCCCGCTTTTGGAAAAACAAGAAGCCGCAACCGGGCTATCATCGGCAGAAACTAAAATGATCTCAGATTCTGAAATCAATCTGAAAGCCTATAGCATTGTAAAAGGAAGTATTAATGCAAAACTAGGGCAGAGAGCCGATTGTGATAACTTAATTCCTTTGTACACTAAAGATTTTGAAGCAAGAAAAACCGATGTTGCCTGGTTAAAAAATGCATCAGGTAGGTTGAGTGCAAAAGATTGTACTGAAGATCCAATTTTCTTTAAAGTTTCTGAAGCATTGCACAAGGCAGAGCCATCTGCGAAATCTGCCCTTTATATGGGACAGTTAGCTGAATCAAAAGGGGATGCCTCACAGGCCCTGAAATACTTTAACGAATCGGCCCAACTTGAAACTAATCCCTCAGATAAGGCAAGGGTTTATATGAAATTGGCTGATAACTATAGAAAAAAAGGGAGTTTATCTCAGGCAAGAACTTATTACAGAAGAGCTCTTGATGTAAAACCATCTGAAGGTAGGGCATATTTGCATATTGCAAATATGATCGCGCAAAGCGCAAACAGCTGTGGAACTACAACTTTTGAAAAAAGAGCTGTATATTGGTTGGCTGCAAACTATGCTGCCAAAGCCGGAAGTGTAGATCCTTCTTTAAGTGGAACAGCGAATGAAACTGTGAGGGCTTATAAAGGAAGAGCTCCACAAAAAGCCGATATTTTCCAGGAAGGAAAAGAAGGTCAAACTATAAGTATTGGGTGTTGGATCGGAGAAAGCGTAAGGGTACCCGCATTGTAAAGAAATGATTATCACATATCAAAAAATAATTTTAGGCATTGTCACAGGTATTACTGTGGCAATGCTTTTTTCATGCGAAGGGAATTTAAACCGGGTTCGTGCCATGGAGGTGGAAGGAATGAGCCCCCAGGCCATAGGGAAAGATTTAAATTTGAAATATACCGATTCCGGGAGGGTGGTGGCAACCTTAAAGAGTTCGAAAATGCTCGATTTTTCCAATCTGGACTTTGGTTACAGGGAATTTCCGGAGGGGGTGGAAGTGGAATTTTTTGATGAACTGAGAAATAAAAATACCGTTACGGCCAACTATGCCATTATTTATGATGCAACCGGTCTTGTGGATCTGCGTGGTGATGTGGTGTTAGTGACCAGCGACAGCACAAGGTTGGAGGCAAACCAACTCTACTGGGATCAATCCCAGGGGTGGGTCTTTACAGACAAACCCAATACCATTTCCTTTAGCAATGGAGCACTAAATCAAGGTGAAGGCTTTGATTCCGATTTAAATTTTACTAATTTTCGTTCCCGCACCAATGTGGGAATACAAATAATTGAAGAGAAAAAATAAACGATGAAATTTTTTAAGTACTTTGAATTTGCCTATTTATTTATTGCAGCATTTTTTCTTTTTGAAACCATCCGAATCTGGAATACCGAAAGAAATAGGGCATGTCTCTTCCTTTTTTTCGTGGGGATCGCCATTTTTATGTTTTTCTTTAAGAGACGGTTCAGGAAAAAATTTGAAAAAAGGAACCATTAATCCTTATGGACTCTGACATATTTATAATAATTGGTGCCCTTATAAGCTCGGCCTTTTTCTCGGGAATGGAAATCGCCTATGTATCTTGTAACAAAATTTTTATTGAAATTGAGAAAAGACAACCCGGATTTCTGGCCAATATCCTGAAGAGACTCACAAAAAAACCTTCAAAATTCATTGCCACTATGCTTGTTGGTAACAATATAGCACTGGTGATATACGGGTTTTTTATGGGAGATTTGATCTTGAAATGGTTTGTAGGGATGCAACCGTTTGAATATGGGTTTTTAAGGCTTCTGCTGGAGGATTTTCGATTGCTCACCCAAACCGTAATCTCTACACTTGTTATCTTGTTTACAGCTGAATTTCTTCCCAAGGTGTTTTTTCAAATATATGCCAATTCCCTATTGAAAATTTTTGCCCTTCCGGCATATGTGTTTTATCTGCTGTTCGGTTTAATTTCAACCTTTGTGATTTGGATTTCGGATTTTATTCTAAAAAGATTCTTTAAAACCGAAGGTGACGAAGTGCAATTGGCCTTTAGTAAAATTGAACTTGGGAATTTTATCTCGGAACAAATGGAAACGGTGGAATCTGAAGACACTGTAGATTCTGAAATCCAGATCTTTCAGAATGCCCTGGAATTTTCAGATATAAAAGCCAGGGAGGTGATGATCCCAAGGACCGAAATTGTGGCGGTAGACATAAATGTAGTCCCGAAAGACCTGATCGAGATCTTTACAGAAACAGGCCTTTCAAAAATCCTGATCTATCATGAAACGATAGACGATATTGTGGGCTATATACATTCCTTCGAACTTTTTAAAAATCCTAAAACTCTCAAATCAGCATTGCTCACCGTGGTTTTCGTGCCTGAGACTATGTGGATCAAGGACGTGCTGTCAATCCTTATAAAGAAACGGAAAAGCATTGCGGTGGTAATTGATGAATATGGGGGGACCAGCGGGATGATCACCCTGGAGGATATTGTGGAAGAACTGGTGGGGGAGATTGAGGATGAACACGATTCTATTTTGCTCATCGAAGAAAAGCTTACAGAAAATCATTACAAATTCTCTGCCCGCCTGGAGGTGGATTATTTAAATGAAAACTACAAACTCGATATTCCGGAGGGTGAAAATTATGAAACCCTTGGCGGGTTTATTACAAATCATACCGAGGAAATTCCAAAGCAATTAGAGGAGGTTCAAATAGAAAATTTCCGGATTAAGATCCTTGAAGTTTCCAATACTAAAATCGAGTTGGTGGAACTGGAAATCAAGGATAAGAAATAAAATACGGGATTAGTTAATATTTTGCAAATATTAAGTTTAATAATTAAGCTAAAAACACTAATTTCGCCCACAATATCAGATAAATTATAACTACACATGGCAGTATTAAATAAAATTAGACAGCGTTCTGTTTTCTTAATTATTATAATTGCGTTGGCTTTGTTCTCATTCGTTCTGGCCGATGTAATTCGCAACGGCGGGATGAGCTCGCAAAAATCCCAAAATGTCATCGCCTCGGTGAATGGGGAAGAAATTGACAGGGAAGATTTTGCCAGACAGGTGGAAGCCATCCAAAGAAATATGGGGGCCAATGCGACAACATCCCAGGTTGTAAATCAGGTTTGGGACATGAAATTGCGGGAAGTGATTTTAAAAGAAGAATTTGAAAAACTTGGAATAAAGGTTGGAGAAGCCCAGGTAAGGGATATGTTAAGACTTCAACTTGCACAAAACCCAAATTTTTTAAATGAAGCCGGATTATTTGACAATAACAAGTTGCAGGAATATGTGGCCAATCTAAAGGCTACCTCTCCGGAGGCCTATCAGCAATGGGTTGATTACGAAAATTCTATCGCTGAGACTGCCCGTGAAAATATTTATTACAATTTGATCCGTGCAGGCGTGGGAGCCACCTTATTGGAAGGCGAGCAGGCGTACCATTTGGAAAATGACAATATCAATTTGGAATACCTTCAGATCCCTTTCTCAAGTATCCCTGATACAGAGGTAACAGTCAGTAAGGAGGAAATAAATGCGTATGTTAAAAAACATTCGAAAAGATTTCAGGTAGAAAAGGGAAGGGATATTCAATTTGTATATTTTGCTGAAGAGGCATCCCCCGAGGATGAGCGTGAATCAAAACAGGCTGTGGAAGCGGTTCTGGAGAGTAAGGCTCAGTTCAATTCAGAAACCAATATCAATGATACCATTCCAGGTTTCAAAAATGCGACGGATATTAAATCTTTCGTAAATCAAAATTCAGATGTGCAATATCAGGATCGGTTTTTCTTTAAAGATGAAATTCTAGGTGATTTTGCCGGTCAGATCTTTAATCTGACCGAAGGGGAAATCTACGGACCCTATAAGGAAGATGGTTTCTGGAAGGTAAGTAAAATGATAGAAACCCGACAAATGGCCGATTCTGCCAAGGCGAGTCATATAATGATCTCCTGGGAAGGCTTGCCAAGCTCCGGAGAATCAACCAGGACAAAAGAAACTGCTGCCTCCCTTGCAGATAGTATCGCAAATGTTGTGAGAAAGGATAAAACCAAATTTGGTGAACTTGCGACACAATTCTCTACGGATCAGGCATCGGCAGCTCAGGGGGGAGACCTGGGTTATTTCCGTCCCGGAATGATGATCTCCGATTTTAACGATTTTGTTTTTAATAATACACCTGGAGATATTGGGGTGGTTGAAACTGAATACGGATATCATGTGATCTCAATCGAGGAAAAAACCGACGAGGAGCGCGCGATTAAAGTTGCTACTATTGCAAGAAAAATTGAAGCCTCAGAAAAATCCATCAATGATTTGTACACCAAGGTCACCAAATTTGAATTTGCAGTAAAAGATAAAGCCTTCGAAGAAATAGCGAAATCCGAAAATTACGAGGTCAGAACGGTAAAGGATATGAAGGCTTTGGATGAAAATATTCCCGGAGTTGGCCCTGAGCGCAGGATCGTACAATGGACTTTTGAAGATGGAGTTAAAGCAGGGGACATCAGGAGATTTGAAATCCCCGGAGGATATATTGTCGCCCAGGTTACAACAGTGAAGAAAGATGGTTTGATGAGTGCAGAGGAAGCCTCAGCGGTTGTTACCCCTATCTTGTTAAAGGAAAAGAAGGCTGAACTTATCAGGAAAAAGATCACCGGTGCTACCTTAGAAGAAATCGCAAAAAATCAGAATACCAGCGTTCAAACTGCGGGTGCGGTAAACCTTAAAAATCCAACCCTTGCAGGGGCTGGGAATGAACCAGCAGTGGTAGGCGCGGCATTCTCACTTAAACCTGGGGAAGTAAGCAATCCGATCAAAGGTGATAAAGGGGTGTATGTGGTAAAATTAATTTCTGTCAATAAAGCACCTGCTCTGGAATCATACCGCGGTTTTGTCAATCAAAAAACAGCACAAAGCAGACAGGCTGTAGTATCAAGTGTATTTGAAGCCCTTAAGGGAAATGCCGAAATTGAAGATAACAGGGCTAAATTTTATTAGATCTTAAATAATTTAGATTCAGGTATATTTAAAAGCCTCACAAGTTCACGAACTTGTGAGGCTTTTTTCTTTTTTTTCCTTATTTGAATTTACGGGCATTCGGAAGGCTCTCTTAGCCTCCTGGAATTTTAGATAGAAATTCGAAAAAACTTGTGATCTTTAAAAAATGAAAGCCTCTATGGCTGCCTCTGCAAGATTATATACCTAGGTGAGTATTTAAAGGATCATTTGTGAATAAGGAATAATGGTCCCAAAGCCCTTTTTTCTAAAATAGTCCTGCGATTTTTCCCCTCCAGTGGCCAGGATAAAATCTCCGCCCCAACCTCCTAAACTTTTAATGGCCCCTGGATAATCGGGAAATAGTTTGGATTTTATTTTCGGAATATTGACGATCTTTGAGATGGTGGCCTCGTGAATTTCAATAAGCAAATTAAACTCCTCAAGGCTTTTACAACCTATAAACCTACTTGTTAAGGAGGAAATCCTATCGATGGTTTCCTTCAGGGAATCCTTTGGCTGTTGTTTATACCCCGAGATGGACTCCCGACTGTTTTGCTTTTGCTTTAGATGCACAAAAAATAAATGCTCCCCAAATTCAGGGTTGAAACCGACATTTAAAATACTTCTGTTATTTTGCCCCCTCTGGTAGGTAAATGATTGATCTTTCTGTGCCGCGGCGATATCGTATCCGCTGCCGCCAAATGTTTTTTCCAGCAGGAGGAAAGCATCGATTTTAAACCACTGCGAGATGTTGTTCAGCAGGGTAGAAGAACTTCCCAGGCCCCAGTTGTTGGGAAAATCTAGTTGGGTCACAATTTTATAACCCCTCCCGGAGGTGAGTATTTCAGGATTTAATAGGTGTGCCTGCCGCAGGATTTGAAACAGTCTAGATCGCACCCCTTCCATTTTCTGAGATTCCTCAACCGTACTTTTTTTTGTTTCCTGGATTTCCCCGATTATTTTCCCAATCTGAAACCTGTGCTCAAACCAAATGTTTCCCAGGTAGTTATATGCAATCCAGTGGATTATTTCCGCCTCCAGGGTTTCAAGCTCCAGGGTTTGCCCGAATTTTGTAGGGACAGCAAGGGCCACCCCTCCGTCTAATACCACATATTCCCCGGTGATCAGAAGTTTGCCGTTACTGCGGAATTTTTTCATTCTAGAAATTTTTTTTGTAATTAACTAATCTCATCCTGGTGTACGCGGAAAAGTTTTTTGGAATTCTGTTGTGCTGTAGCTAAAGTTTAAGCCCTTAATAGTTCGAGTTGTTCCATTACCCTGCTATGAGTTACGGTGTGTTCCTTAAAATAATGAATTAATTTTTTCTTTTCTGCTGCACTGGCTTTTTGCTGATTCAGGATATTCATCAAATGCATTTTCATGTGTCCTTGCTGGATTCCGGTGGTTACTAGGGATTTTACCGCGGCAAAATTTTGGGCAAGACCTGCAACCGCCACTATTTCCATCAATTCTCTCGCAGTAGGCCTTTGAAGGATCTCCAAAGCTACCTTTACCAGGGGGTGAAGATTTGTGAGCCCGCCTACGGTTCCCAATGCCAAGGGAACTTCCATCCACAATTTAAAAATTCCGTCTTTCACCCTGGCATGGCTCAGGCTGGTGTACTGTCCGTCTTTGCAGGCATATGCGTGAATTCCAGCTTCCACGGCCCGAAAATCGTTGCCCGTTGCAAGAACAACAGCGTCAATCCCGTTCATAATTCCTTTGTTGTGGGTTACTGCGCGGTAAGGTTCAATTTCTGCTATGTTGATCGCCCTCAGAAATTTTTCTGCGAAAAGAGCAGGATCCTTGTGCTTTTCATCGGCGAGATCGGCAACGGGGCAGGATACCTCAACTCTGACAATACAATCGGGAACATAGTTGGAGAGGATGCTCATTATTATTTCCAGTTGCTTTTCCTCTGCAGAAAATGCATCATATTTAATGGCTTCCGCTTTAAAGGTTTCAGAAAATTTTTCAAGACAGGAATTGATGAAATTGGCTCCCATGGAATCCCGGGTGTCAAAACTGCAGTGCAGCTGAAAGTATCCATCAATCAGCTCGGTTTTATCCCGAAGTTCTATATTTAAAACCCCACCACCCCTTTTTTTCATATTTCGGGTAATCTTGGCTACCGAAGCCATTAACACGGGGGTACAGGCATTAAAAAACTGTTTTAGTTTTTGGGGATCCCCTCGGTACAAAAAGTGGATCTGCCCTGTTTTTACGGTATTTAAAACCTTCACCTTGAATCCCCCACGGCTAAGCCAGTACTTTGCTGCTTTGCTCGCTGCGGCAATTACCGAACTTTCCTCAATGGCCATGGGAATGGCAAGAAGTTTTCCGTTGATCATAAAATTTGGGGCAATCCCAAATGGCAAATAAAAATTACTCAGGGTATTTTCTGTAAATTCTTCGTGCAGTTGTTGCAGTTGTAAATCGATATTCCAGTATTGACGCAACACTGCTTCATCTTGTGGGGAGTCTTTTAAATATGTTTTTGATAACCAGGTGATTTTTTCTTCTTTGCCAAGTTTTGAAAAGCCGGAAATAGGTGCAATCATTTAATAACTATTTTGAGCCCAAAGATACAATTCCTCGCCGTACTCTGAATATCGGATTGTTCAATCTGAGATAACCAAAAAAAAATCAAAATTTATTTTAACAAATTGTTAGGATTTAACACTTGAAAAACCTGTTTTTTGGTCAAATTTTAGTAAACTTGGCAACAAAATCAATTTTTCATATTTTATGAGATTTACAAAATTTTTATTAGGGTTTTTTTTATTTGGAATCAGCTCGGGTTTTGCCCAGGAAAAACAAATTACCTTAGAAGAAATATGGGATGGAACCTTTAGCCAGCAACGATTGGAGTCACTGGAATCCCTAAATAACGGTAGGCAGTACATCGTTTTAAATCAGGACAGAAGAAATGCTGCCTCCAGCATTGATCTTTATGATTACCTTTCGGGGGAAAAGAAAGGAAGTTTGCTCAGTTCGTTAGATTTGGAGGCAATTTCAAGCTTCCAGGGCTATGAATTAAGCGATGACGAAACCAAGGTTTTGCTGGGTACCCAAATGGATCAAATCTATAGGCATTCTTCAAAAGGGATTTTTTACGTGTATGACATCGCTTCAAAATCCATACAAAAGTTAAGCGAAAATAAGATTCAGGAACCGACTTTTTCTCCTGATGCCTCAAAGGTTGCTTATGTTTTCGAAAATAACCTATATATAAAAACCCTGGCTTCGGATAGGGAAATTCAAATCACCACCGATGGGAAAAAAAATGAGATCATCAACGGGGTTACCGATTGGGTTTATGAAGAAGAATTCGCTTTTGTAAGGGCCTTTGACTGGAATAAAACGGGAACTAAAATCGCCTATCTGAGATTTGACGAGACAAAGGTGCCTGAATTCTCTATGAGTATTTTCGGAGAGGATTTGTATCCCACCCAGGCGAGCTTTAAATATCCTAAAGCGGGGGAAGAAAATTCACTTGTTTCCCTACAGATCTATGATCTTAAATCGGGCAATTCATCCCCTGTTGATTTAGGCGATTACAAGGATTTTTATATCCCGAGAATCAACTGGACCAATGATGAGAAAATCCTTAGCGTGCAGGTATTAAATCGCCATCAAAATAATCTGGATCTGATCTTTGTGAATTCAGAAAAAAATGAATCCACCCTGGTGATGAACGAAAAAGATAAGGCTTATGTGGATATCACCGATAATTTGACCTTCCTGGAGGACAACAGCTATATCTGGACTAGTGAAAAGGATGGCTATAACCACATTTATCATTATGATAACAGCGGAAAGCTGATGCATCAAATCACAAAAGGCCAGTGGGAGGTGACGGATTACTATGGATTCGACGCAAAAACCAACAGGGTGTATTATCAGAGCACAGAAAACGGGAGTGTAAACAGGGATGTTTATTCCATAAGGGCCGATGGTTCCAAAAAGAAGAGGCTGACACAAAAAACAGGGACAAACAGCGCCGATTTTAGTACAGATTACACTTATTTTATCAATTCCTTCACCAATACCGAGACTCCCTACGAATTCACATTGCACAACTCCAAAACAGGGAAACTGGAAAGAAAAATAAAGGACAATTCTGAACTGCTGGAAAAAGAAAAGGCGTATAATTTTTCCCCCAAAGAACTTTCCACAATACAGGTTAACGGGAATCAGCTCAATATGTGGATGATCAAACCCTCAGATTTTGATGAGAACAAAAAATATCCTTTGCTGATGTTTCAGTATTCCGGCCCGGGCTCACAAAGCGTTTCCAATACGTATTTCAATTCAAACGATTATTGGTACCAGCTTTTGGCAGACCAGGCTTATATAATCGTTGCAGTGGACGGAAGGGGAACCGGGTTCAAGGGAGCCGCCTTTAAGAAAGTGACTCAAAATGAATTGGGAAAATACGAATTGGAAGATCAGATCGGGGCCGCTAAGAAATTAGGTGCCCTGGAATATATAGATCAGGAGCAAATAGGAATCTGGGGATGGAGTTATGGCGGATTTATGTCCACAAATGCGATCCTAAAGGGCAATGAGGTGTTTTCCATGGCTATTGCCGTTGCGCCGGTTACCAGCTGGAGGTTTTACGATTCCATCTATACCGAAAGATATATGACCTCCCCACAGGAAAATCCGGGCGGCTACGATGAGAACTCCCCGATAAATCACGTGGATAAATTAAAAGGTGACTTTCTGCTGCTTCACGGAAGTGGGGATGACAACGTTCACCTCCAAAATTCCATGCGGCTCATTGAAGCCCTGGTGCAGGCAAATAAACAATTTGACTGGGCCATCTATCCGGACAAAAATCACGGGATCTACGGTGGCAATACACGTTTACACCTGTACACCAAAATGACCGAATTCATCAAAACACATTTAAAAACTAATATCAACCCCAATAATAAAATCGAGCTATAAATGGCAAATACTGCACCCCCTGCAAATCAAAAGGAATTATTCGGACACCCCGTTGGTTTATATATTTTATTCTTCACAGAGATGTGGGAACGTTTCTCCTATTATGGGATGCGGGCTATTCTTGTGCTTTATCTTGTCAGTGCAACTACTGGCGGTAATGCCGGTTTGGGGTGGACCTCCTCTGAGTCCCTTGTGCTTTATGGATGGTACACCATGCTGGTGTATGTTGTTTCAATCCCCGGAGGGATTTTAGCCGATAAGGTTTTTGGCCAGAAAAAGGCCGTTTTAATCGGTGGTATTATTTTGGTTTGCGGCCATGGGATCCTGGCAGTTGAAGAGATGTGGGCATTTTATACGGGGCTTGGTCTTATTATCGCCGGGGTAGGTTTGTTGAAACCCAATATATCAACCATGGTAGGTGGCCTGTATAAAGTAGGGGACATCAGAAGGGACAAAGGATTCACAATTTTTTATATCGGGATAAATTTAGGAGCTTTTCTTTCCAGTCTGATCGTGGGCTATGTAGGAGAAAAAATAGGCTGGCATTTCGGATTTGGGCTTGCGGGAATAGCGATGGCCTTTGGGCTTTTGGTATATTTGTGGGGTCAGAAATACCTGACAAATGTAGGTAACCTACTGTCCAAATCTGAGATGGCTGAAGGAGCCTCAATCTCAGATTTAATTGCAGATCTGTTAAAATCCCCGGTACAACTTGGTATAACAGTTGTTTTGCTCGTGGTATCTTTAGTGGGATGGGTCACAATAGGTTTTGGATATGGGTTATTGTTTATCTTCCTATCTCTGGTGGTGGGAATAATGATGATGGTTTATAAGGACCTGACCAGCCAGATCATGAAAGACAGGTACGTGGTTATGTTGCTGTCTTTTATTTTGGTGATCGTATTCTGGGGAGCTTTTGAACAAGCCGGGGGACTAATGAATATTTATGCCCTGGATAAAACCAACAGGATCCTTCCCTTTAGCTTACCTCTGATAGGAAATGAAGTGCCTGCTTCCTTTTTTCAATCCCTCAATGCACTGTTCATCATCCTTTTTGGGGTACTTATTGCCAATTTCTGGGCAAAACGAAAATTAAAAAGCAAGGAGGCATCCTCCATCTTCAAAATGGCTACAGGGGTGATCATCATGGGACTTGGTTTTGTGTTTATGGCCGCGGCTTCCATGCAATACGCCTCTAATGGCGAGGCAGCGATGTACTGGCTGGTTTTGGCTTATTTGCTGCATACCATTGGAGAGCTTTGTTCCTCCCCGGTTGCTTTATCATTTATTACAAAACTCGCCCCAATGCGATATGCTTCCTTAATGATGGGGGTTTATTTTGCAGCCACTGGCCTGGGAAATAAAGTAGCAGGAGTGATTGGGGAATTTTCTCAGGGAGAACCTACCAAAGTAGAATTGATCGCATCGCGAGCGCAGATAACCCCGTTTTTAAAGGTGCAGGACAGCATCCTTGCAGGGGGAAAGAACTTTGAGATAAAGACAAAGATATATCCTGAAAACGGACAATTTATGGCCATTGACCTCAGTACCAACCAGCCTGTTCTGGATTTGGTGAAATTCGAAAATGAACACGGTGAAATGGAGATCATCAGTCTCTTAAAAGAAGAGAATGTCACTCAGGAAAATCCTTATCACGCCGTATTCCAGTTTAGGAACAATGATGAAAAACTAACCAAAGAAGAATTGGATTATTCCGGAATTGTCATAATTGATGAAGTTCAAACGCAAATGGAGTTCAGGACCTTTATAGGGATAACCATCTTTACCGTAATCTTTGCATCCATAGTTTTAATAATGCTAAAACCACTTAAGAGACTGACCCACGGGGCGGAAGATGATGAAGGAAAAATGCCGGAGCAGGAACCTTTTGATATTGCAATCGAACCAAAAAAATAATCCATGACACCTGAAACACCTTCCTCGAAAAATTTTTTCGAAACCAATGTGCTGGGACATCCTGCGGGATTGTTCGTGCTTTTTTTTACTGAAATGTGGGAACGCTTCTCCTATTATGGAATGCGGGCTATTTTGGTATTGTTTTTAGTTAGTGCTTTTGGCCTTGGAGGGTGGGAATGGCCCCGGGAAAATGCCCTTGCATTGTACGGGACTTATACCGCGATGGTATATTTAACCCCAATCCTGGGAGGCTATCTCGCCGATAAATTTCTGGGGTACAGAAAGGCAGTAGTTATTGGCGCTTTTCTGATGACCTTGGGACACGTTTCCCTGGCACTGGAATTCGATCCTGTTTTTCTGTATATAGGGATAGGTTTATTAATAGCAGGTAATGGGTTCTTCAAGCCAAATATTACTTCAATTATATCAAAACTCTACACCGATTATCCCGAGAAAAAAGACGGTGCCTATACCATCTTTTATATGGGGGTCAATGCAGGGGCATTTCTTGGGATCCTGCTATGTGGGTATTTGGGAGAAAAGGTTGGCTGGAGTTATGGATTTGGATTAGCAGGTATATTCATGTTTTTAGGAATGGTCCAGTTTTACCTTGCCCAGAATATTTTTGGGGAAGCGGGGAAAAAACCAGTTGCCGAAACCGAAGAAACCAAAGCCGCAGCCCTGGAATTTGAGGGAGACAGGTTAAATCCATTTAGCTTTCTGGATAAAATCATTATGGTGATTACCGCGGTCCTCGGATTGGTTTGGATTATCAATGACCCGGCTTCAAAGATAGGGGGTACTAATATACTCGCCTTTGGAGGAGTTGATTATTCTGCCCAGGTCATACTGGTGGCCTTAGTGCTGTTTTTATATTTGCTTGTCTCGAGAATTGTCCGATACCCAGCCATAATAAGGGACAGGATGATCGCGATCGTGTTTTTCGCGGTGTTCACCGTATGTTTTTGGGCTGCATTTGAACAGGCAGGTGGTTCGATGACCATTTTTGCCAAAGATTATACCGACAGGATCATGTCCGGAAATTATGCCACGCTGTTCCTGATCGCCAATATCCTTATTACTGTAATTCCCATCGCGATTATCACCTGGGTACTTTACCTGCTTTTTAAACAAACCTATAAGAAGTATCTGGCAGCAAATATAGTGTTGGGTTTTAGTTTTGTTATAATATGGGCTATTGTGGGCTGGATGATTAACAGGGATATGAATTCCAATGCATTTATCGTATCCTACCCAACGATCCAGCAGCAGGTTTTAGATGAGCAAACCGGCCAACCTGTATTAGACAAAAAAACCCAAGAGCCCTTATATAGCTACACTCCTGTAACTGTCTCCACCGAGGTTTTACAAGGTGATAAAATTGTGGAACAGGAAATCACCATAATAGAACCTCTGGATCTCAATGTCGCCGATGAGATCGCAATAATGGATGTTGACCAAAGAGGGAAGTTTATATATCTTGATCCCGAGAAACAGGCCAATATAAATGCATCATTACAGGCCGGGGAAAAGAGTACGATAATAAGCGGGAGAATTAAAAAAATTAAGGAAAACGAAATAGAAATTCCTGCAACCTGGTTTTTGATCCTCAACTCACTTTTTATTATCATTTTCGCCCCTTTGTTTTCAAAATGGTGGGAGAGCAAATACAATCCCAGCGGCTCCATTAAATATGGACTCGGACTTATCTTGCTGGGGATCGGTTTTGCGGCTTTGGCCTTTGGTTCTCTTGGGATCGAATCCGGATCTCAGGTGGCCTCGGTGAGCATAATCTGGCTTATCCTGGCCTTCCTGTTCCATACATTGGGTGAGCTGTGTTTGTCTCCGGTTGCACTTTCCTATATCAGCAAACTGGTTCCAGGGCGAATGATCGCAATGATGTTTGGAATTTGGTATATTGCTATAGCCATTGGAAACAAAATTGCCGGTACCATGGGAGGGAATATTGATGCGATCACAGCCGAATATGATATGACCACTTTCTTCCTGGTATTCACCTTTATCCCAATTGGATTAGGAGTTGTAGCGATCTTGCTCAATCCACTTTTAAAGAAACTGATGCACGGAGTGAGATAAAATTAGAGTACCCAAGGAACTTTTTCTGCCTTTGGAATGTTTATTGAAATGAAACTTCAGAGATGGAACTGTTTTTCAGGATCATTTCGAGTTAACACAAAATTTGAAAAATGAAATTTTTTTTTATATGTATCGCTTTTTTGCTGGTAACCACCTCACTCACTGCCCAAGAAATTAAGTGGATGAGTATGAATGAAGCCCTGGCAGCTCAAAAACAAGTCCCTAAAAAGATCATTATGGATGCCTATACCAACTGGTGCGGCCCGTGCAAACTGATGGATAAAAACACCTTTACCAATAAAGATGTGATCAATTACGTCAGCGAACATTTTTATGCGGTGAAATTTGATGCCGAAGGGACCGAGGAGGTGATGTATAAGGATTTTAATTACACAAACCCAAATTTTGATCCTGCCCGGAAGGGCCGTAACAGCCAGCATTTTTTTGCTGATGCCTTGAAAATTACAGGATATCCGAGCCTGGTATTTTTTGATGAGGCATCGGAGATAATTGCCCCTATTGTCGGGTACAGAACTCCCGAGCAATTGGAGATTTTTTTAAAAATGATCGCAAAGGACCATTATAAAGAACTGACCTCGGGCGAAGCCTGGCAGAAATATGAAGCGAATTTTAAGGGGACCTTTAAAAACTAATGCTCCATTTTTTTTGTTGGAATTTCCTGAAGAAGGTATTGTAAAAACTCCCTTTTCACCCATGGCGTGGAAAGGGAGTTTTTAGTTGATCCGGTAGCTCTCCAGGCCGAAATATAACTTGGGTAAGTGTCACCTGAACCTATCAGGATTAAATTTTGGAAGTATACGGTCCGAATGTACAATGGTAAAAATTTTAAAATAATTATTTTCAGGCCTATATTCGGGAATATCGCAGGCTCAGCTGCGCTCACTGTGGGAACACATTTTTAAGGCCTGGGGAGAATTCCGATGTTCAGGAACATCAAGGAGCCATTTATACCTGTGAAATTGAGTGAGGAAGTATTTTGATGGATTCCCCCTCTGGACACCAAAAAAATCAGATCAACCGGCGGGCCATCACAAAATGCTCAAACCAGTAGCCATCAGCCAGGGAAGAGATAATTACCCCGCGCGAGGTGGTGGAATGAATAAAAAAGATGTGTCCGGGCTGGATTTCTATGACCAGGCCAACGTGATTGATTACCTTTTTATTCTTATTGGTTTCAAAAAACAACAAATCCCCAATGTTTACCTCGGCCAGTTTCAGACGGTCGCCTTCGAGGGACATCGCCCTTGAGGAACGGGGCAGGGAAATATTTTCCTGTAAATAGGAAGTAAAAACCAGACCGGAGCAGTCCATGCCTTTTTTTGTAGTGCCGCCAAATTTATAACGTGTTCCCTTTTGATCCAGTGCAAAGGAGGTGATATTGTACACCCGTTTATCTTCGGGCATTTCCTCGGGAGAAGCAGTGTTTATCCTGGTGATGGCAGGAGTAGTGGGAATTAATCCTCCGGAGCTGAGCCTGGATTCGTGTGCTGTTTGAAGTCTGGATTTTGATGCGCTGCAGGAAGCAAGCAGGGGGATTAATACGAGGACTATACAAAATTGATAAAAATATTTTCTCATTAAATATTATTGTTTAATGGCATTATAGATCAAGGTTGCCGTCTTCTGACTTGCCCCCGGGCCACCCAGATGTTTCTCTAACTCATAATATGCTTCAAATATTGTTTCCCGGTAATCGGGAGCTAAGATTTTTTTGAGTTCTTTTTTCAGGGACTTCTTATTGAAATCCTCCTGGATCAATTCTTTTACGACCTCTTTCTTTAAAATCAAATTTACCAGCGAAATAAAATCCAATTTAATTATTCTCTTTGCTATCTGGTAAGAAATACTGCTTCCCTTGTAACAAACCACCTCCGGCACCTTTAATAAAGCCGTTTCCAGGGTGGCGGTGCCGGAGGCTACCAGCGCGGCTGTGGAGAGGGTCAAAACATCGTAGGTTTGGTTCATCACCAAATGCACGTTTTTCTTTTTTATAAAGGTTTTGTAAAATTCAGCCTCCTGACTGGGAGCCCCTGCAATAATAAATTGATAGCCTTCAAAATCCCCGGTAATGCCCAGCATAGTTTCCAGCATTTTGGAGATTTCCTGTTTCCTGCTCCCCGGCAAAAGTGCAATGATAGGGCGGGAATCCAAATGGTGAGATTTCCTGAATGCACCTGCGTCCACCAGTTCCTTATTGGAAATTGCATCAAGTAAGGGATGACCTACAAAATGAACCGGGAACTGATGTTTTTTCTCATAAAACTCCTTCTCAAAAGGAAGAATTACATACATCTGGTCTATATTGCGTTTGATTTCAGTGATCCTGTCTTCCTTCCAGGCCCAGATTTGGGGGGAAATGTAGTAATGGGTTGCATAGCCCTCCTGCTTTGCCCATTTGGCAATCCTCAGATTAAATCCAGGATAGTCCACAAATATGATCACCTGGGGTTGATAGCTTGCAATATCTTTTTTGCAAAATGAGATGTTTTTTACAATTGTGCGCAAATTAAACAACACCTCTACAAATCCCATAAAGGCGAGTTCCTTATAATGCTTTACCGGAGGCCCGGCTACTTCCTCCATTAAATCCCCTCCCCAAAACCTGAAATCGGCTGCAGGATCAATTTTTTTAAGGGCCTTCATAAGGTTGGAGGCATGCAAATCTCCTGAGGCTTCTCCTGCGATAAGGTAATATTTCATGAGGGTTTCTGTTTATGATTTACTGCGGCCAACCTATTTGTGTTTTTATTTAAATAAGGGCGATGGACCTAAACTAGCAACTAATGCACGAATATAAATTATTTGGTTCAACATCAGCCATTTTTTTCCGCGCATTCTGTAAAAAATAGCCGAGAAATCTCATTTTCCTGAAGGAAATAGTATCATACTGTGATTTTTTTTGACAATTTAAAAAACCAAGGATATCCCGATGAGTAGTGCGGCCAACACGGTCGCCAAAACTACTCCCCGTGCATGATAGACCTGATTTTTTTTTAAAAATATAAAAAATGGAAAGAAATTAAGCAGTGCTCCCAAGGCTATAATTTTGCCCAAATACCCGTTTCTTAAAGCAGCCTTAAGGGTGGGGCCCAGCTCCATATCAGAAAAAAAAGTAATATACAGAAAGATACCCGCCGCATTGGCGAGAATTCCTATAAGAAATCCTATTGCGATTTTTTTTCTAAGCATTGAGGTCCCAGGTATTTAAATCTTGTATAAAATGATGGGCGGTCAGATCAAACTGTACGGGCACCACTGAAACATACCCGTTTTCCAGGGCCCATTCGTCAGTATCCTGGCCGTTATCCTCATTGACAAACTTTCCGGTAAGCCAGTAATAATCCCTTCCTTGCGGATTGGTGCGTTTGTCAAATTCTTCTACCCAGTAAGCCTTGGCCTGCCGGCATATTTTGATTCCTTTAATATCCGCTTCCTTTAATTTTGGCAGGTTCACGTTTAAAACAACTCCTTTGGGAAGCCCGTTTTTCAACACCTTCCTGGTAATGGATTTTACAAATTTTTTGGCCGGTTCAAAATCGGCAGTCAGGGAATAATCTGTCAATGAAAATCCAATTGCTGGAATTCCTTCAATTCCAGCTTCAACCGCCGCGCTCATGGTACCGGAATAAATAACATTTATGGAGGAATTAGAGCCGTGGTTAATACCGCTCACGCACAAATCGGGTTTGCGATGCAGGATTTCCTGGGTTGCAATTTTGACGCAATCTGCCGGGGTGCCGGAACAACTAAATTCTTTATGATTATAGATCTCCTTTATTATAACGGGATCGCAATACAAGGTGTCATTAAGGGTAATGGCATGTCCCATGGCACTTTGAGGACTGTCAGGTGCCACCACCACCACGTCCCCCAGTTCTTTCATCACCTCAATCAGTGCGCGAATTCCGGGAGCGGTAATTCCATCGTCATTGGTCACTAAAATAAGCGGTCTGGTCTTAGGCATAGATAATTTTTTTTATGTTGCTAAAATAATAATTTCCAAAGGAAAGCTTATCTTAGGCGTCTTACAAATTAATTGTGGCATTCGTTAGACTTGGCACAATTTTTAGTGTACATAGACTGAAAATTAATGATGAAAATAATGCGATTTATGAGAAGGAATTCAAAAATCTTGGTGTTGGTGTTGCTTATGGCGGCGGCATCATGCAGTTTTACAACAAAATCATTCGATGATCCTGATAAAGACAAATTATTAATCGATTTGATCACCTACGTCCTTCAACGTGGTCATTATGATGCTAAGAGTGTAGATGATTCCTTTTCCAGGGAAGTATATAAAGATTACCTGAATAGTATAGATCCTTTAAAAAGATTTTTTTATGCTGAAGATTTTAAGGAATTTTCAGCCTATGAGGATAAGATAGATGATCAGATCAAAAACAAAGAACTCAGCTTCTTTAACCTGACCCATACCAGGCTGCAGCAGCGAATGACCGAGGTCAGAGGGATTTATAAAGAAATTTTAGCTGAACCCTTTGATTTTTCAGTGCAGGAAGATATCAATACCAATTATGAGGAAATTAAATATGTCAATTCCAGGGAAGAATTGAAGGAACGTTGGAGAAAACAACTAAAATTCAGTGCTCTTGGTATTTATTACGACAAAAAACAGGATCAAATATCAAATAAAACTACCAAGGCAGGGATTAGCTATGAGGATGCAGACGGAATCCTAAGAGATCCGCTTTCTCCCAATGGGCAGATTTCAGTTACCCCAGAGTCAGAAGAAAATGATTCCATTCAAAAATTCAAGACAGACGCTGAACTGGAAAAGGAGGTAAGGGAAAGTTTATTGACTTCCATGGATGAGTATTTTGACTTTAGTGAGGAATTGGAACGCAAAGATTATTTCACCGTTTATATAAATGCTATCGTAGAGGAATTCGACCCCCATACCTCCTACTTTGCACCCCAGGATAAGGACAGGTTTGATATTGCAATGTCTGGGAAACTGGAGGGGATAGGAGCGAGGTTGCAAAAGAAAGGCGATAATATCACTATTATGGAGGTTATCTCCGGCGGCCCGGCCTGGTTGAGTGATAAACTTAGCGAAGGCGATATCATCTTAAAGGTAAAACAGGAAGATGAGGAAGAGCCGACAAGTATTTTGGGAATGAGGCTTGATGATGCAGTAAACCTTATTAAGGGTCCCAAAGGAACCAAGGTAAGCCTAACGGTCAAGAAAAAAGTTCTTGGGAACACAGAAGAGATCACCATTACCCGGGATGTGGTAGAGTTGGAAGAAACCTATGCTAAATCTGCCATTGTAGAAAAAGACCAGCGGTTATATGGATTGATCAATCTTCCAAAGTTTTACTTCAATATGGAAAATTATAACGAACGCAACGCTGCCTCAGATGTGAAGCAGGAAATTATCCGCCTGAAAAAACAGGGAATGGAAGGATTGGTTTTGGATTTGAGAAACAACGGGGGAGGTTCTCTTAAAACAGTGGTGGATATCGCTGGTTTATTTATTGAAAAAGGGCCAATCGTTCAAATAAAATCCAAACAGGACGGAAAGGAAATATTGGAGGACACAGATCCAAGTATAGTATGGGACGGGCCATTGGTGATTCTGGTCAATGAGCTTTCCGCTTCGGCTTCGGAAATCCTGGCTGCAGCAATGCAGGATTACAAACGAGCCGTAATCATTGGGAGCAAACAAACCTACGGGAAGGGAACTGTACAAAATGTAATAGACCTGAACAAAACCGTGAGAAGCAATGAATATGGGGATTTAGGCGCACTTAAATTGACCACCCAAAAATTTTATAGGGTGAACGGCGGATCGACCCAGTTGGAAGGAGTTAAAAGTGACGTGATAGTGCCGGACAGATATAGCTTTATAGATATTGGGGAAAGGGATTATGAGAACCCATTGCCCTGGGATCAAATAGAAGCTGCAAAATATAAGATTTGGAACGGGTATATAGATTATAACCAAACCATTGAAAACAGTAAGAAGAGAATGGCAAGCAGCGAACAACTAAGCCTGATTTCGGAAAATGCCAAATGGGTTGAGGAAAAAAGCAAGGAAGAGGTCTATCCATTGACTTATGAGGGATATAAGACCCAACGCTCAATTTCTGAAGAAGAGTCCAAGCGCTTTGACGCTATCTCAGATTACACCACTAATTTGAGTTATGAATCTTTGCCCTATGAGGTGGATCTGTATAAAAAAGATACTATCCTTAAAGAAAAACGCACTCGTTGGCACAAAAGCCTCAGCAGTGATGTATATGTGGAGGAAGCGGTGAATGTCCTGGAGGATATAAAGGTGAATAATATCAAAAAAGCTAAATTGGCGGATATCAAAAACTAAAATTATTAAACTTATTTTTTTAAACGCTTCAAAGGCCTGAGTGCCTCTTTTGAAGCGTTTATTTTTTATTGAAATTTGAAACAAGATTACCGGGAAGCAGGGCCAGGGCTGTTTTGCCAACGCCTAAAGCCATAATGAGCCTTGATAAGGAGCATGACAGGAATTTGATGCAAACCCCCGGGGAAGAGATGCCAATGGTATAGGGGTCTCCTAAAAAAACCAATAAGAGTCTGTAAAATGAAAAGAAAATATGTGTATCCCGTGATTATTCTTTTGGTAGCCCTTTGCCTTCTAATGGTAGAGCGTTGTTCCTGAAATCGGGACTCTCCAAAAGGGAATCACCCTTTTGGGCTGCATCCTTTTCATTTAAAGATAACAGGTCTTGGTTTTCCAAATTCGAAATCCTGGAAACCAAAATCCGTGGTTTCAAAGGAATTGGCTTTAAAAATGTTTCTCCCCTGCCCGGGAATGGATGGATAGAAAGAAAACGAAAATTGAAAAGAATTAAAGACCAAATAGTCATTATTGATCAACACCCCAATTCCAAAGGAAGAATACAATTTGCTTTTTGTGAGTCCGGCCTCCTGATTTCCCAGCATAGCAGCCGAGAAATTAAAAAAGGGGTTAAGTCTGAACCCAATTATATTCCTGGGGGAATAAAATTGTGTTTGTAGGGAGAGGACAAATTTCTGCGTCCCATAAACGGCGCTGTCAAATCCCCGGATCCCCGCGCTGTTTATCCCTTGAATTCCTGCTCCATTGATCCCCTGAAAAATAGTGCTTTCATTTATTGTCAATTTGTCCCCGATTGATTCCAGCCTGTTGATTCCTAGTATGATTTGTGGTTTTATAAATTGCCTCATCTTCCACTGCCCGATCTCCACCAGATTTGTAAAATAATTTGCCTGGATTGAAAAAGCGGTTTGTTCAGTTTTTGTATCCCTGAGGAATGTTCCAGCTTCAAAATTAGTGCTCAAATAGCCCCACTTAAAATAGTTGCCAAAGGAAGCCCTTGCTCCAAGGTAGAATCTTTCCTGATGGTTCTTTATTTGATAACCTGCTGTTATCCCGTAAATTTTACCCACTGGGACATCTTCAATAATGCCATAATTAAATATATACTGGTCCTCGACGAACTGCCGGGAAGTAATTCCAATTCCCCCTAGATAAAAAGTTTCCCCGGAAAAAAAATTGATCTTGTCATACTGAATTGATGGACTTTCTTTGTATTGAACAAATAATGACCTTGCTGAAATTATCAGGTTACTGGTTCTTTCCCTTTCGGTTTTTCCATTAAAAATGGGGATGGAATACCCTGCCCAAAAATCCTGGGAAGTGAATTTAAAATTTTGATTGCTGTATTTTAATTGTTCGTTTTGAAGGGAATCACTTCGGAATTGTTCATCGAGATATACTCCTGCTGCCCATCGGGTTAAGGGAGAGTAAAAAACCCGGTCAATATTCAAACTCTTCCCATAGTGATCATTGAGATCCATTTTGTATGCAATTGCTGTTTTAATATAGGTGTTTTTGATATTGGGAATCTCATATTTCATCCCATAAGCATTTTTTCCATCACTCAAACGCTTCTTGAATTTGTTATTAAAATAATGCCCTGTTCCCAGAAAATTTCTGTCCTGGAAACCAACTGCAGTTCTTGAGGAGGAAATCGAAGCCTTGGGGATCAAACTCCAGGAATCTAAAACCCGGATGTAAATATCGACCGAATCCGGATTTTTAGGGATTGACTCTGGGGTGATTTGCACTTCCCGGACAAAGCGTTGCAGTCTTATTAGACGTTCCGATTCTCTTATGGCCAGGGGGTCTAAAGGAATATTTTTTCTAAACAGCAAAAAGTTTTTTACCGCAAATTGACGTGTCTTGAGATGGATCTGATTTCCAAATCGTTCACTCCATTTTTCTGCTTTCTTTGTAGTATCTGAAAGAGAATATCCAAATGGATCCAGGGTCTGGATATGAATATTCCGGATAATCTTCCCTTCGTATTTTATGTAATCCTTCTGCTTTGACTTTCTAACAGGGTTGGAGGTTCTGATTTTTGAAGGTTCAAAAATCAGTTTGTGAAGCATGGAGGTAAACTTTCTTTTTTTTGAATAGGCCTCAATCTTTTGATATACCGCGGTGGTATCCTTCTCAACAGGTTTTTCCTGGGAAAATCCTGGATGAAGGCATAAGATACTCCCCAAAAAGAAATAAAACCTAAAATTAAATTTCATTTTATAATTTACTAGAATAACATTACAGGCCTTTTGAGCTTACATTTGGATGTGAAATGGGAGGATTACCCGCGATGATCTGAGCTCCATTCTCCCGGGAATTTTCAGGCATTCCAAAAATACAACTAAAGCATTGAAAAAAAACCTACTTCCGGTGCTCTGGTCGGATTATTAACTTTCGAAATAACGATTCTGTTCAAATTCCCCTTAAAATTGGCGGAGCAATTCCTCTGCTCCTGTGATTCGTTTTGAAGAGCCCCGGGGTTATGCCAACAGAAAGGAGTTTTTCCTAAATCCCCGGATTACCAGTAGGCCATTCTCTCGGCATCAAGTTTTATAAATATAAATAATAAGATGGTAAAACTCCACAATCCGGAACCTCCATAACTAAAAAATGGCAGCGGGATTCCTACGGTGGGAAAAATGCCAATTACCATCGCTATATTGACCAGGAAGTGCAGGAAGAGAATGCCAACTACACTGTAGCCATACACCCGTGAGAACATGGATTTCTGTCTTTCTGCCAGAAACAGAAGCCTTAACATCAGCAAAATAAAAAGGATGGTAACCAGGGAAGTGCCAAGAAACCCCCATTCTTCACCCACGGTGCTAAAGATATAATCGGTATGTTGCTCCGGCACAAACTGGCCTTTTGTTTGGGTCCCCTCAGTCCACCCTTTCCCCAGCCAGCCTCCGCTTCCTATTGCAATTTCGCTTTGATTGGTATTATAGCCTATTCCCCTGGGATCAACTTCCGCTCCCAGGACAATATTAAAACGGTCCCTGTGCCTTTGTTCAAATACGTTTTCAAATATATACTCTACCGAGTAGG
>JBGSWA010000433.1:0-4598 GCA_041752645.1 Gillisia sp.
CTTAAAATCAAACTCAAAACCAAAAGGTTAATTCCAAAATTCAGTAACATTATTTCCACGGGGCTGTTCAAAAAATACAGATAACCGGCCGATACTAAAAAGGCAGGAAATAAAAACCACCATACCGCCCTGTATTTTATATCCTGGTAAAAAATTATCGAAAGGCATGACATCAGTACTATCTTAGATGCGGCCAGCACGATCAATCTTTTATAATTTCTTTGGGGTTTCCTTCATTGTCTATTTCCCATACATTAAAAACCCCATCCCCATCAAAATCAACTACCGCGGTTGCCCTTACTTTATAAGTATTTACGGAAGCTTCAACTACCTCATAATTATAATTGGCATTTCCATTATTCAAAACAGTCCTTGGGACCTCATAATTAATTTCATCAAAATCTGCTGAATATTTGGAATGCAAATACTGATGTTGTTTTTGTAGGTTGGATATATACTTCAACTGTATTTGGGCTTCCTGAGCTTTGGTCTTGCTGATCAAAGGCATAAAATTGGGCAAAGCAATAAGGAGTAAGATGCCAAGGATAGCCAAAACGATCAGCATTTCCTGCAGGTTGAAGGAGGGTAATTTTTTTGTTTTCATATTATAACAATAGTATAAAAAAGAACGAAGAATAGAGTACAGCAAAACCGTAAAAAAAGTATGGTTTTGCTATACTTCCATAAATTTTAATTCTTCTACTTTTGTTCGGAGCCACACTTATAATTTCGGGCTATTCTCTAAATCCAAAATTTTTATTTGATGAATCAAAAAATATTCCTACTTGCTATTTTATTTCTTCAGTGCATTTTTGTTATAGGGCAGACAAGTGATGTTTCGGAACAGGATCACCAGGGATAAATCTGATGAAGATGCACTTTTTTTCTGGAGGATGAAATTTCATCAGCGGCTGTACAAGATCTAAAATATACAAGGTGCAATTTTATATTTTTAAATATTTTATGCAAAACCATAAAAAGTGTATGGTTTATTCTTCCAATTTTTCTTGTATATCGTCTAAATTTCAATCCTGAAAGTAGAAAGATTTTTCTCTAAGGATTCTTCTTATAGTCTGTTGAAGATGTTACGAATACACAATTAAAAAATTTGAAAATAATTTTTTTAACCTATGAAACACATTTTACTTATTTGTTGTTTAGTTACAGGGTTCTTTTCGTCAGCCCAAGAAGGAATTATCCCAGAAGTTTTTCCGCCGTCACCATCTGCATCGGAATTAGGGAAATATGGGACTTACCCGGTAGACTTGTCAACCGGGTTGCCCAAGATAGAAATTCCACTTTATACAATTGAAGTTGGTGATCTTAAGATTCCTATCAAACTAAAGTACCATGCCTCTGGAATTAAGGTGAATCAAATGCCTTCCTGGGTTGGCTTGGGTTGGAGTTTGGATACTGGAGGTCTAATTAGTCTGGACGTGAGGGATACCCCTGATGAAGTTGAGCCTAATCCTTATTCTATACCTTCATTGGCATATATAGAAAACTTTATTTTTCCATATCCTTATAACTTCGAAAATTATGCATTGAAGAATGTTACAAATAATTCCTGGATAAAGGATGCCTATCATATAAGTTTGCCAACAGTTAGCGGGACTTTTTTTCTAGGTACAACAAATTCATCAGATGGAATTGGAAAGTTTCCTCCTGATCAATATACCGTCGAAAAGGATATTCACTTTAGTTCAGCTTTACCTGGATCACCTTATAAATTTTTGGTAAAGGATAAGCAAGGTGTGCAATATTATTTCAAAGACGTTGAGCAGAGTGAAATGTTAAAGACAACCAATCAACCTGGAGATGATAATCATATTTATAACAAGAAGTACAACTCAGCGTGGTTACCAAATAAAATTTCTGATACGAAAGGAAATTCAATCAATTTTATTTATGGTAATACGTATACTGTTCCCTCGCGCGGGGAAACTCATTCTCAAACTTATTCCTATTCCGAAGGTGTAGACGGATACCGTTTTTACAATGCCTCAATTCAACCATGGAAAGTGGGGCTTTCAAAATCTCTTAATTATGCGAATAAACCCACTGAAATAAATTTTTCTAATGGAAGAATTCGCTTTGTGATGGGTTCTAATTCCCTTTTTGATGGAGTAAAGGATGCTCCAGGAAAGTATCTGCAAAAAATTATCATAGAAAGAGGTGATTCATCCACAGGGTATACAGTAGTAAAAACACTTATGTTTGAATACTCTGTCACGGGCAGCGCTTCACTTTTAGGGAAATACAGGTTCAAACTTGATAAGGTGATAGAATGGAATGGATTTAATTCAAATGAACAAATTGAAAAAGCATCCTTTGAATATTCACCGTTGCAGCTACCTAAAATTGGATCTTATTCGGTAGATTTTTTTGGTCTTTATAATGGTAAAATTAACACAAATTTAATTCCTGCTAAAGTGATCCATTACAAACCTACCCAATATGGAGGAGAACACCCGGAAACAATAGGGGCAGGGGATCGGTCTGTAAACACTTCTTTTATGAAGGCCGGGATGCTCACAAAAATAATTTATCCTACAAAAGGTTATACCACTTTTAATTATGAAACCAACTCTTACTACGGTTTTAATCAAACACTGCAGGAGGAATACATATCGGAATCTATTGCTCTTTTTGGGGAAGGGAATGGTTCCCAGAACCCAAGCAATATTATTTGTTTTGACGAATCCTGTGTTATTAAAAGCCAGGAAATATCTTTACCTGTAAACTCATCCACCTCTTTACGTATAACCGGAAATAGTTTATGTAATAATTGTGACGTTACCAACTCTAAATACTCATATGCTAAAGTCTGGTTGAATGGGAATCTAATTTTCAACGGTTATAAGAGCAATATTGATTTTTCAGTAAATCTCCCTGCCGGCAACAATTATTTATTGGCAAAAGTTTACGGAGATCGTGTAACATTGCATTTGAACATGGGCTACTGGAATTCACCAGAACCTGGAAATTACGCGAACATAGAAGGTTTTGGTTTACATAATAATAAGATTACAAATTTTGATAGTAATGGAATTTTTATCAGTCAAAAGGCTTATGATTTCACCATTCCGGGAACAACTCAGTCTAGTGGGAAGCTCATAAACGGAAATTTAGAATTTAAAAACCTGAACACATTTAGAAGCTCAGTATTAATTATGGATTGTGAACCTAGTTATATTCATTACATCAACACTACATCCTACACGTATTCATCAAGTTCAAAAACAGGATTTGAGAATAATGGGATTGCTTATGAATATGTAACTGAAACGGACAAAGATTCAATAGGAAATACCAATGGGAAGGTGATTTATCAATTTTCAGCAGTTCCTGATCTTAACACTAATGTACCGGCCGTTTGGCTCAGTCAGGGACACAAGCGAGGCAATTTATTAACGAAAGAAGTGTATGATCAACAAAATCGGTTGATAGTCAAAGAAGAAAACTCTTATTCAGAAGATCCACTGGTAAAGAGTTCCCGTTTGGACTTCAATGCTAAAATTTCGGCATTTAGTGATTATACTCCCTTCAACTGTACAAATATTATGCCTTATGATGTGCGAGATGAGTTGATATTTTTTTATACAGATTTAACCTCCTATTGGTACAAGAAAAACAGGACCGAAGTGACAAATTACTTTTATAATGGGAATTTGTCTGAAGAAATAAAGGATTCTTTTGATTATATATATAATAACCATAATCAGGAAATAGAAAAAGTAGTATCAACAGATTCTAATGGAGACCCTAATAAAAAAAAATATTATTATGCCTGGGATAAAAGCAATCAACGATTAATTGATGAAAATCGGATATCGGTTCCTCTGGAAATCATTACTTTAAAGAACTCACTCGTTATTGGGGACCATCTAACAACCTATGGGACATTTGGAAATTTATATCTTCCTAATGCAGTTTACCGGAAAAAAGATGGCCTTGTTAATCTTTCTAGTATTTCTGATCGGACCCTTGGATTCACGCGATATGATAGCAAAGGAAATGCTCTAGAGGTTTCCAGGCCAGACGGACCTTCCTTGGTCTATTTGTGGGGCTATGAGGATCAACGTCCCATTGCAAAAATTGAGAATGCGACCTATCAGGAAGCCGCAAATGCATTAAGAATAAGTACAACCACCCTTGATAATTATAATGAGTCCAATTTAGGAAATATCAATTCCTTGCGTACAAACGGTAATCTTCCCGATGCCATGATCACTACTTATACCTACGACCCTTTAATAGGGGTTACGAGTGTTACCAACCCTAAAGGTTATACGACATATTATGAGTACGATAATTTTAACCGCTTAAAGTATGTCAAGGATGCCGACGGAAATATCGTAAAGGAGCAGAAGTATAACTATAAGAATCAATAAGAAATAAATTAGAAATTATGAGAATAACCATACTATCCGTTTTATTGATTTTCGTGGGTTTCAATGTTTTTGGGCAATCGGCTACTGAGAATTATTTGGTGACCAAGACCTATCAAAAGGAAACACTTATCCCAATTGCACAACCCATCCCTGAAGACCTCATTGAAGAAATAACCTATCTAGATGGCTTAGGCAGGGTCAAGC
>JBGSWA010000434.1:0-24998 GCA_041752645.1 Gillisia sp.
GAAAAACAATATTTGAGCCAATTGAAAACTGACATACTTTTGTAAAGTTCTGTATTTATGTTGCCATTTTCTCTGTATTCTTAATTGCCATTTTCTCTGTATTGTTGTTTACCGACTACAACAGTATCGTAACAAAAAATAAGTAAAGTAGAATATTCTAAAATATTCATCCTATTTTTACATAAATAAATTAGTATTCAATAATAATGAATTGAATATTCATTTTAATAATTTATTTTTTGTAGCGATTGATCAAAAGTTTCATTCAATGAGTAGGGTAAATACTATCATAACTGTAATGTTATAAGCGAAATATGAATAGTAAAAAAGATCATTTACCATTTATTTCCCGAAGGGATTTGCTGCAAGCCTCATCATTGGCCTTGGCGGCTTTGCATATTCCTGAATCCATATATTCCATTACAGATAGTGAAAAGTCATTTACTTACCAAATAGCAATTGTAAAAGCACCTATTGTTCAATTGCCGGCTCACAAAACAATTCCTTTTAATTGGCCGGTTGCTGAAATTAATCCTAATGGGGATTCCATATATTTCAATTGGAGCGAAGTATCCATTATTGAAAATAAAAATGTACGATTTAGGTTAACAAGTGCCACAGATGTTCGGGAAGAATGCCTGCTTGAGCTTAGATTGGCAAAAACCGGTGAAAGGTTAGGAATTATAAACATTCAATATGCTCATTATATGCAGCCTTTTGAATGGGAGGTTGAACAAGGTATCATAAAAAAAGTGATACATCAGGGAATATCCGTAACCATGATAAAGGGTACGCAACCTTTTTGGATGTTTCGTCCCGATGAAAAAATAAATGATATCCCGGATTCCTATTTACCTCACTTACTCTTTTCCAATAATAGCTTATTACTCGATGAGTGGAAAAACAGATTATTATCAGGTGCATCTTTATCCACTTTTGGTTGGATGGAAGGCTGTGTGATGGATGGTATCAGTATGCTTGGGCAAAAGGATGGTCGTGCTTTCGAAATACTTGACAAACACCTGGAGGTTTATTTTTCTAATGACACGTTGGTATATCAGGCTTATAGTAATGTTCGAAAAGAAAAAGAGATAAATAATGTGGAAAGCATGCTGCCTTTCGCTTTTCTTTCAATGCGTTTTCCAAATCACCCAATGCTCGAAACAGCTATTCAATTTTGTATGGATCATGCGGATAGTAATGGTGTGATAGCAGATGATATGGGCCAAAACCGCAAATTAAAAACAGAGGAATGTTATACCATTGCTTATCCATTAGCCATGTTTGCCAATACCCTAAACAAGCCATATTTACGGGAGATGGCGATTGCTAATTTAAATGTCCGGGTTGATCTTTTATTTAAAAACGAAATTATTTTTCAGCAATCAAAAGAATTGGAAATACCTGCTATGGGCAATTGGGCAAGAGGGGTGGCATGGTATTTATTGGGATTAGGTAAAACAATTGCCATTTTACCCGATGACTTAAATACCGTTCATCTTAAACAGGCACTGATGGATGCTACAGAAATGGTATTGCATTATCAACAACCAAATGGTTTGTGGAATTGCTTTTTGCATCAACCGGAAACGGGTATAGAAACCTCCGGATCTGCTGCTATCGCTGCGGCATTGGCTTTTGGCCACGCCCAAAAACTTTTGCCCGAATCTTATAAAACGGCAGCCCAAAAATGCTACAAGGGATTACAATTGTATTTTACCCCGGATGGATATCTAACAGGAACATCACAGGTAAATAAAGGAGGAGAAGTACTACAGAGAAATGGTTTTAGGGTTATATCTCCCTATTCACTAGGTTTCTTAGGTATATTAGAAGCAAGCCTGGATATATAAATAATAATTATTTAAAATGATATCTGAAATGCATGATGAACTGGTAATAGGGGTTGATATTGGGGGCACAAGAACCAAGGCAGGATTGGTAAATATGCGGACAGGGGAAATGCTACATGTATTTATTATGCCAACTGAAACAAAGCAATCAGTCCTGTTTTTAAACCAATTGCAAACTATTGTAGAAACCTGCATAGTAGTGGCAAATAAAAAAGGAAAACGATTAGAATCTATTGGTTTTGGAATTCCGGGGTTTACCAATATGGATGGGGTAGTTGAAACAACATTTGGATCCATAGCATTTATGGAAAATTATCCGCTTAAAACCATAGTGGAAGAAAATTTTGGGTTACCCTGTCTTTTGGATAATGATGCAAGGGTGGTATCATTGGGAGAAGCGATGTATGGAAAAGGCAAAGGATTTGAACGGGTGCTTACCTTAACGCTTGGTACAGGTGTTGGTTTGGGCTTTGTTGTAAATGGACAATTTACGGAACCACTCCCATTGGCACATATGGGCGGTCATATGAAAATATCAGACGATGAAATACTTTGTTATTGTGGCAAAAGAGGATGTTTAGAGGCCTTGGTTTCTGCATCCGGTATTCGATATCTGGCCTCCCAACGAAGAGGCCTATCCGGCATAGAAAATGTAGAACAGGTTTTTGGTTTAGCATCGGCAGGCAATGAAGATGCGGAATGGGTAGTAGAAAAATTGGTCGAATACCTGCATTCAGGTATTCATAATTATGTGAATTTATTTGCACCTGATATTGTTATTTTAGGTGGAGGTATTTCCAAGAGTTTGAGTAACAAACTAACCCAAATAAAAGGAAATAGTTATATGAGTGCATATCCTGATTATGCCTTTGACCTTGTGCTATCTGAACTGGAAGAATATGCTGGTATTTTGGGTAGTGCCGCTTTGTTTTTCAAGTATGAAAATAATTATGTATAAATATGTGGCTTAAAAATAATGTATGGTTTGTATATGCTGTTGCAGCCGGTTTACTCTGGGGTGTGTGGGGCATTGTAGCAAAATTTATTTCGGAAGAAGTAAACCCATACATGAATCATTTTTTATTCACATTTGGCATGCTATTTACCCTTCCTTTTGTTATCAGAAAATGCACCAAAAGCAGTTTTAATATCAAAGGTATTTTATGGGGTTTTCTTGCAGGTTGCTTTGCAATTGCCGGGAATATTGCCGTTTTTTATGCTTTCTCTCTGGGTGGTCAGGCATCTATTGTAATACCGGTTACCAACCTATATCCCTTGGTTACTATTCTTATTGCTGTGCTTGCATTTAAAGAAAGATTGAATTTAATAAATGTTCTGGGTATTTTTATTGCCATTCCTGCTATTGTATTGCTATCCGGCGAAACATTAATTTTTATAGATCCTGTCGCTTTTTTTGAAGGCATTGGCCTCAATCAATGGTTCTTATTTTCATTGGCCGCTATTTTCTGTTGGGGTATTTTTAGCGCCTTGCAAAAGGTAACCACCAATCATATTTCTTCTGAATGGTCATATACCGCCTTTGTTATTACATCAGTACTTATTGCCCTTGGTTTTGTTGCGGCGGGAAAAATTCAATTTGCTGTTTCCAACAATACCATTGCATTGGGGGCCATAGCTGGTATGGTAAACGGGCTGGGTGTATTAGCAGCATTTGCAGCTTATCGTGCTGAGGGCAAAGCTGCCTCTGTAACAACTATAGCGGGATCATTGCAACCTGTTTTTACCATTGTACTGGCATTGGTTTTGCTCCGTGAGAATTTATCTGCGTATGAGTTAATAGGAATTTTGATGGCAATTGGAGGAGCTATTTTTTTAAGTTATGAAAAAAGGAGTGCTATCCATGTCGTTGTATAATTATTATTTGCTTTGCTTGTTAATTGCATTGTTTTCAATGCAAACATCGCCTGATGCACAGGTAAATAGCATTTCTATTTTCCCTCAAACAGTGCAGTATCCTAAGAAAATACCTTCAAAAAAGGATGTTTGGGTTTTTATAATGGCTGGTCAATCTAATATGGCAGGTAGGGCTGCAATAGAATCGGAAGATACCTTATGTAATGAAAGAATTTTAACTATTAATGAAAAAGACGAAATAATTGTAGCCAAGGAACCGCTTCATTTTTATGAACCAAGTATGCGTGGATTAGATGCCGGGATTTCTTTTTCCAACAAATTGCTGGAATCTATTCCTCCCACTGTTTCCATTTTACTAATGCCTGCTGCGGTTGGTGGTAGTTCAATTAAACAATGGCTTGGCGATTCATTGCACAGGGGAATCATGTTACTTTCCAATTTAAAAAGTAAAATGCTTTTAGGTGAAAAGTATGGAACGATAAAAGCCATTCTGTGGCATCAGGGAGAAAGCGATGCAACACGCTTAGGAGTAAATGGTTATCAATACAATTTATTTTTATTACATAACATTTTCAGAACCTTTGCTCATAATAGCAAGTTGCCCATTATTACAGGTGGTATTGGATTATTTGAGGAAGATAATTCCAGAAAGAAATTAATCAATGAAGCCATTTATGCAAATGCAGAAGCTAATAAATATACTTATATAATTGGAACAAGCGATTTTGAACATAAAGGAGATAAACTTCATTTCAACAGCTATTCACAAAGATTAATGGGTGAAAGAATGGCACTAATGTTTATCGAAACTTTACAAAAAAAGATTAAATAAATGCTATTAGAAATTGAAGAAATGCCTTTAAAGGCAAAATCATTTTTACAGGAATGTGGCAATTATTCACTTCCTTTTAATGTGCCATATATTGGTATGGGTTCTTCATTTTTTGCGCCCCTTGCTTTTAAGTATATGGGTTTTCCAATTTATCCTGAATTAGCTTCCGAATACTTCAATTACTTGAAAAGAGATGAACTTTTACCTTATGCTGTCCTATTATCTCAATCCGGCAGAAGCACAGAAGTATTATGGTGTGCCCCATTATTCGAAAAATGTACAGCTATTTCCAATACGCCACAAAGTCCGCTTTGTCAGTTTGAAAATGTAAATCATATAGTTTCCCTAAGGGCCGGACAAGAAGAATATTCTTCTTCAAAAACCTATATCAATACATTGTTGGCTTTATTTAAGGGCTTTCAGGTAGATGTAATAGATGCGGTTGCTTTGCTTGAAACAAATTTTGAAGTGTATCGCCAAAAAGGAAAGGAAATGGCTGAGCTTTTATTTGAAACAATATATAACGAAGGCTGTAAATCCATTTATATTACCGGTAGCGGTCCTAATATTGGAACGGCTTTGCAAGCGGCATTGATTTTAAGCGAAAGTACCAAGCTTAATTTTAATGGCCTTCCTATGGCGCAATATGATCATGGTCCCAAAGAAACAGCAAAGGGCAGTGTTGTTTTTAATATTATTTCTAATGGTAAATCATACGAACGAACGGTAAAATTGGAAGCTACCTTAAAGGCTGCGGGTGCTAAAGTGTTTTCTATTGAAGAACCATACGCAACTGAGAATGAATCCATTCTGCACAATATAATTCCGTTCAATTTTATGGCGTATTATTTATCTGAATTGCTTCAGGTGCCGGACACATTTTTGGTAGGAGGAAAAGTAACAGAGGTAGTTTGATGAATAATATAAGGGGATGCTGCTCAGCATGAAAAAGTAAGTGATTGAATAGTAATTTTTATAAAGTATTTAATTAAGCAAACATATGTTTATAACAAAAATGAAAGCCGTTAAAAGGATCCTTTATGTATTATTTGTGTTTGCCACTATTGGTAACTCATCTTTATTTGGACAGAAAAACATTTTTGCAGAACCAGGAAGTTTTGCCATTGGGGTTAACTACTGGGCCTCTTACGCCGGTACCCACATGTGGCGCTATTGGAAGCCTGTAATTGTGGAAGCTGATTTTAAACAGCTTTCAGAAAATGGCATCAAGGTTTTAAGGGTATTTCCGCTTTGGCCCGATTTTCAACCAATATACCAGGTGTATTCAGGCGGCGGATCTAAAAAATATATCGCAACCAAAGATGAGTTACCCATTCCGCTGTCCGGTCCCGGTAGTGATGGAATGAGCGAAGTTCAGATGAAGAATTTTGAGGTATTTGCGGATCTTGCCCATAAGTATAAATTAGAATTAGTGGTAGGGCTTATTACCGGTTGGATGAGTGGGCAATTGTATGTGCCACCTGCTTTGGAAGGTAAGAATATTTTAACAGATCCGGAATCGTTGGTATGGCAACAAAAATTTGTATCAAGCTTTGTTAAAAGGTTTAAAAATAAGCCTTCGATTATTGCCTGGGATTTTGGCAATGAATGTAACGTGATGGAGAATGTAAAAAGTCATGAGGAAGCTTATGTGTGGTCGGCCCTTTTAGCAGGAGCTATAAAAGCAGAAGATCCTTCCCGGCCTATAGTTTCGGGTATGCATAGTTTACAGGCTGAGAACAATGCGCCATGGCGTATTATAGATCAGGCTGCTACCACTGATATTCTTACCACGCACCCATACAGTTTGTGGACAAAATATACCAGTCAGGATGGCATCAATACCATGCGCACTATTTTACATGGAGCAGCGGAAACACGCATGTATGGAGACATTGGAGGCAAACCTTCGCTGGTAGAAGAAACTGGTGTAATGGGCCCCATGACAGGTGGTGAAAAAGAGAAAGCAGCTTTTGCCCGTACCGCATTATTTTCAAACTGGGCGCATAATTGTATGGGCACCTTTTGGTGGTGCGCTTACGATCAGTTACGCTTCGATTATCCGCCTTACAATTACGCTTCAGTAGAGGCTGAATTGGGTCTTATTAAAGAAGATAGAACTGTAAAGCCGGTCATGAATGAGTTTAAAGCGTTCAGTAATTTTATTGATAAACTGCCTTTCAAAAATTTGCCCCCACGTAAAACGGAAGCAGTATGCATTCTAACTGAAGGTCAGGATAATTGGTCGGTTGCTTACAGCAGTTTTGTGCTTGCAAAACAGGCGGGTTTTGATTTTCAGTTTCAAAAGGCTGGTCAGGAATTGAAAGATGCACCCTTGTATTTATTACCTTCATTAAAGGGAATAGATCCTTTTTATAAAGATTACTGGTATAAAGTGTTGGATAAAGTAAAAGCAGGCGCCACTTTGTACATGTCGCTTGATGATGTGTACCTGCCTACGTTTAATGGACCAGTGGGCATTGAGGTTTCTACTAATGAAAAACGCAGAGGTAGTGTAGTATTTAATGCGAAAATTTTAAATGATAGTTTAAAGTTTAGTACACAAGCCGAAAGAAAGATAGTAATTGATCCAAAACAAACCACAGTATTGGCAAGGGAACAGGATGGCAATCCTATATTTATTAAAACCACGCTTGGTAAAGGAACTATCTATCTGCTTACCTTCCCGCTTGAGCAGAATCTCACCAACACCACGGGTGCTTTTGACAAGGGACAACCTGCCTATGCCAATATTTATAAATTAATAGCTGAACCGCTTATAAAGGATAGAGTGCTGCAACAGACGAATCCATTTATTGGGGTAACTGAGCATAGCATTAGTGAAACAGAGAAGGTAGTAGTACTGATTAATTATAGTACCGAAGATATTACAACACCGGTAAGTCTGAAAAATGGATGGAAAGTTTCGGGTGCTATCTATGGTAAAACGCCATCATCAAATAAATATGATTTAAAAGCAAATGATGCATTGGTGTTGACATTAAAAAAATAGTTCAGGTTTGTTTTAATAATCTATTTTTTGTAGGGTAAAAAATTATAAAATACTTTTAGAAGAAATGAAAATGAAGATGAAAAAAATATTTCCGGTTTTATCCCTTGCCTTAACATTTTCTGTTTTGCAGGGATGGGCACAGCCTTTTGTTATTGAAGGGCCATGGAAACTAAGTTTTGAAGACAACCAAACATTTAGCCAACCAAATATTGACGATTCTGGCTGGGAAAGTATAAATGAGCTGTCATGGAGCGATGACCATAGAACAACGGCCAATAGAAATCTTTGGATTCGGAAGAAAGTAGTCATCCCATCTTCTTTAAAAAGTGAATTTAAAAAATCAGGTTTGCTCACCCTGAGTATGGGGAAAATACTACAATCTGATAATACATTCCTCAATGGAAAGCAAATTGGTGCAACCGGCTCAGGTGATACATATAGAAATTATTTGGTCTCAGTGGATGATATTTATTGGGATCAGGAAAATACCATTGCTATCCGGGTAAGTCATTGGGGAACCTTTAAAATCTCCAAAGTTCCCATGTTGGTTGCCGCAGAACCCTCCACTTTTTTCCAATACAGTGCCGACATAAAGGACTATAAAGAAAAGGGGACAATAAATGATAAAGAATTATTATATGAATTATCTGTTATCAATAAATCACCTAATAATATTGATGGAATATTAAAAGCCTTGGTGTACGATTTTAAGGGTACTCAGCTTTATACTTACGAAAAAAACGTACAAGTGTTACCCGGGAACAATACGTACAAATTCCCCTTTGAGTCAACCGTTCCATTTATAAAAATTGTTTATACCATTTCTGTTCCAGCTTATAAGTACACAAAAGAATGGAATGCTATATTTGGTTATGAAGATATAGAATACGCTGAAGCGAAGCCTGTGGTGGGGTACAAAGCAATGCAAAAATATGTTCCTTCTGGTCTGGCTGATATTTCTGTTGAGGGCTGGCTTGGTGACAGACTGAAAGCCAATACCGAACAGCGTTTGCATAAGGTAGATGAAGAAGCAATATTAGCAGGTTATATTAATCGTCCGGGTAACCACTCATGGATTGGCGAACATATTGGTAAGTTTTTGGAAGCTGCGTGCAATGCTTATGCGAACAATCCAGACCCGGGTTTAAAAGCACAAATTGACAGGTGTGCGCAACAATTAATAGCTTCTCAATTGCCGGATGGTTATTTGGGGACTTATGAAATGGATAGCCATTGGACAAGTTGGGATGTATGGAGTCATCGATATAACATGATGGGTCTGTTAAGGTATTACGAGTTGTCAGGCTTTAAGCCTGCTCTTGCTGCCAGTGAAAAAATGGGCGACCTGATTATGAAGATTTTCGGGTCGCAAGCAGGACAGCGTGATATTGTAAGGGCCGGTGGGCATGTAGGAATGGCTGCAACTTGCATACTGGAATCGATGGGTGAATTATACAGATTTAACGGAGACAAAAAGTACCTGGACTATTGTTATTACCTCATTAAAAGTTTTGACAATCCTCGTGGGCCTGAAATTTTAAAAACACTGATTGCAACCGGAAGGGTTGATAAAGTGGCCAATGCAAAAGCCTATGAAATGATGTCGAATTTTTTAGGCATCATAAAAATATACAGGCTTACCAACGACACATATTTTTTAAAGCCATTGGAAACTGCGTGGAAAGATATTGTGGATAATAGATTGTACATTACCGGAACCACAAGTAGTTTTGAGCATTTTCAGGATGACCATATCTTGCCGGGTACCAACAAAGACAATATGGGCGAAGGTTGTGTAACCACTACCTGGGTGCAATTTAATTTTCAGTTGTTTTGCATTACAGGGGAAATGAAATACCTTGATGAATTGGAAAGATCAGTATATAACCATTTAACAGGTGCCGAGAATCCGATAACGGGTGGCGTAAGTTACTATACACCATTGATGGGGGTAAAGCCATTTCGAACGGTAATTACCTGCTGCATGAGTAGCGTACCAAGGGGTATTGCGATGATACCACTTTTTGCAAATGGTAAGCTCAACAAAGACCCTGCCTTTCTTCTTTATGAGTCGGGAAATTATTCAACATGGATAGATGGGAAATATATTTCATTTACAACAAATGGCAGTTTTCTAAAGAATGAACCGGTTAACATTACGGTAAATGACGATAATAAAAATGCCTATTCCATTTGTTTTAGAAGGCCTTATTGGGCAGGTGATTTCAGTATAGTTATAAATGGGAAAACACAGGCTGTACAGCAAGGGGAAACCATTACAGTAAAAAGGGTTTGGAAAAAAGGAGATAAGGTTTTAATCCGGTTTAATATGCCTGTTATCCTATTAGAGGGTGGCAAAAGTTACCCGAACCAAATTGCTATACAACGTGGCCCACAGATATTAGCTTTTGATAAGGCTATCAATGGTTTTACTGCGGATAGTGTTTACTTAAATGCTAATAATATTCATATTCAGAATGCAAATTATTTTATGCCTGCAAATTGGGTAGGCAGTGAAAAATTCAATGTTGAAGCTACTGTTGGTGGTAATACAAAAAATATTATTCTTGTACCCTATGCCGATGCAAGTAAAACAGGCGGTGAAGTGGCCACATGGCTTAAAAAGCAATAACTATGAGTAAAGAAATTATTGTAATCGGCAGTTCAAATATCGACATGGTATTGAACACATCTTGTTTTCCTGAGCAGGGTAAAACGGTAATTGCTGCTATTTGGGGTATTTTTATCTGGAAAGAGTTTGCAAATGCGTCAATAGCAACCTACAGAATTCGGTATTTTATGCTTTTGCTATATTTAACAGGTATTGTTTTGATTATTTTGGCTAATATCTAGCAGGATTAGTAATTATATGTATAGTCAATTGAAAAATTTGTAGAAAAGCATTAAAGGGTTTTAACAGAGTTTGGGTTTATTTTTTTCATTGTTATTAAAGGTTTTTTTCTTAATACTGGTTTTCCAAATGTTACCTTTATAAAGTCGGTCTATACCATTGATGACGAAATGGCTTTATAGTATTTATGTGGTAGAATCAGAAAATAGTTTAGCCATATGCAAAAATATATTTCAGCTTGCCCGATAGCTATTGCCTGTTTCAGGTTTTTTGCGTTTTCCCTATTATTACTTTCAATGTTATGTACAATAATTATGGATGCTTATGCTGATATTATTATAAGAACCGACTTTAACAAAGCTAGACCCTGGCATAAAAGTTACAGGGAAAATGAAAAATGGAATGATGTTAACGCCCATACAAGCGATAATGCATTTAAAGCCACCGTAAGTTGGGGTACTTATGGTACCATTGATATTGCTAATACAACTGTTGCTTCTGAAGGGCTCCGGTTGGATTTTTTACAACCTTCGAATCTTAATGTATGGAGGGCTGCTATCCGTTCGGGTTTGTTACCATCCAAAAACAAGGAAGCTAATCTTGATAAACTTACTTTTAGTTTCGATCATTGGGTTTCTTCAATTCGCCCGGTGGTGGTGCAAATAGAATCGTATGATGCCGCAAAAAAACGAACTGGTGGTTTAGAAATTACCTTATTTGCTGCTGCGCAAAAGCATTTTATGCGTTCGGCTTTTGAATTGGCTGACATGAAGGCTTTTGGGGGCGGTGCATTTGATCCACAAGCACCCTTTGTTGAATTTACTTTTACAGTAGCCAACAGTAATTTACAAAATGATAGAAGTGATGCGAAGTTTGCCTTACAGGTTGATAATATCATGTTTGCATCACCTGCATTCTATGTAAGTGCCCTTGGAAAGGATAGCAATGATGGCAGAACTGAACAAACTGCTTTTGCTTCGCCACAAAAGGCACTTGATGTAGCAAAGGGTGGCGATATTATTTTATTGATGGAAGGTAACTATTCCGGACCTGCCAATGCAAAAGCCGTAGCAAGTTTTAAACGTGCCGGATATCCATCAGCATGGATTACCTTGAAAAATTATCCGGCGCACAAACTTGTTATTTTAGCCAAAGGCATGGATGGTATTCATATAACCTGGCTTAATGATTCTACCGCAAAGGAATCGCCAACTTTCTCTTATCTTGAAGTGAGGGGATTACATGTTAAAGGCAATGCAGATGAAGTACCCAAATTGTTCCCTTCAGAAATAGGCTATGAAACTAAAAATACAGAAACACGAGGTATATTTTTAAGTGGAAACAATGGCCCCACACGCATGTATCATCATATTCGGGTAGCCAATTGTATGGTAGAACTATTTGGTACCGATGGCATGTGGGCTTCGGAAGTAGATTACCTTACTGTCGAAAATAATACTTTTCGAAATAATTGCTGGACCACCGCAGGCTATGCAATGGCAGGGTTTTCTCTCATGATGTATGCCGATTTTGATAAGGTGGACAACGAAACGAAAATTGTCATCCGTAATAATCAGGTTTATGGCAACCAACGAAAAGTGGCAAACAAAGAAGGTGAACCTAAATGGTTTAATGGTAACGGTATGTTGTTTGATGCTAACTGTGAAGAATATTTAGCGCCCGATTTTTATTTAGGCAGAACATTGATACAAAACAACCTGGTATTTGGTAATGGTTGCGGTGGTATTCAAAACTGGGGAAGTCATCGGTTGGATATTGTAAACAACACCATTTACCACAATGGCATTACGCCTGAACTGAAATGGGGCAATATTGGGATTGATTATTGTAAAGATGTTCGAATTGTAAACAATATCATAGTGGCTCTTCCTGATCGTCCGCTTAACAGGTGGATGGTAAAAAGGGTCGACCGCTATACCTCCAATATTTTAAGGGTAAATAATTTATATTTTGGTTTTGCGGAACCTAATATACCGGGTTATGGCGATATAGTTGCGGATCCCATGTTTGTAAATCCATCTCTCGATCCTATGGTTGCTTATTTCGGGTTAAAGCCGGGTAGTCCTGCTATTGGAAAGGGCGTTGTGAATGGCCAAAGCATGCCGATTGTCGATATTTCTGCAAGGGAAAGAATGTCTGACAGGACAAATTTTAATCTTGGCGCATTTGAATAGAGATTTTTGTGCGAAGGGATTGGTTGGTATAATTATGATAGCCTATCTTTCAATTAGTACTTAAGCTACTTGTTATTTAGAAATTAAAAAATTATTGTATTAAATGAAATTGAAATTACTATTAATTATATTTTGTACACACTGTTTGTTAAGTGAACAATTATTGGCTCAACCGGTGTATAAAAATAAAAATACTCCTGTTGAAAGCCGTATTTCTGATCTTGTAAAAAGGATGAATCTTGAAGAAAAAATATTGCAATTGAATCAGTATACTTTTGGTATAAACAACAATCCCAATAATATTGGTAAAGAAGTTATTGCCTTACCACCCGGAATAGGATCGCTTATTTATTTTAGTGCAGATCCTGAATTACGGAATAGGGTGCAGCGTAAGGCAATGGATTCATCAAGGCTTGGTATTCCCATTTTATTTGGCTTTGATGTCATTCATGGTTTCCGTACGGTGTATCCCATTTCATTGGCCCAGGCCTGTTCTTTCAACCCCGATTTGGTTATGCAGAATTGTGCGGTTGCTGCTAAGGAGTCTGTGCTTTCAGGTGTGGACTGGACTTTTTCCCCTATGATTGATGTGGCCCGTGATCCGCGCTGGGGTAGGGTTTCAGAAGGGTATGGCGAAGATCCTTATATGAATGCCGTGTTTGGTGTAGCTACAGTAAAAGGTTATCAGGGAAAGAATTTATCCGATCCATATTCCCTAGCAGCCTGCCTGAAGCATTATGTAGCGTATGGCATGAGTGAGGGTGGCAGGGATTATCGCTATAGCGATGTTTCTGCTCAATCACTTTGGGAAACCTATTTGCCGCCTTATGAGGCAGGCGTAAAAGCGGGGGTAGCTACCCTCATGAGTTCCTTTAACGATATTAGTGGGGTGCCTGCTACAGCTAATCAGTTTCTGCTAACTGAAGTGTTGAAAAAGCGTTGGAAGCATGATGGTTTTGTAGTGTCTGACTGGAATGCTATTGAGCAATTGATTGATCAGGGTGTAGCCAAAGATAAAAAAGAGGCAGGGCTAAAAGCATTTACCGCAGGGGTAGAAATGGATATGAAGGATAATATTTATTTTGAACATTTCGAGGCACTGCTTAAAGAACAGAAAATATCAATGAAGCAAATTGATGATGCAGTTTCAAGGATATTGCGGGTGAAATTTCGGTTGGGTTTGTTTGATGAACCTTACACAACCATCGTACTTCCCCAGGAGCGATACATGCAACAGGAAGATAAAGCTTTTGCTGCTAAGCTTGCAGAAGAATCCATGGTGTTGCTGAAGAACAATAGAAAAGTATTACCCTTTAATGAATCTGTAAAAAGTATTGCGCTTATTGGCCCCATGGCAAAAGATAAAACCAATATGCTCGGTTCATGGTCTTTTAATGGAAAAACAGATGATGTAGAATCTATTTTTGAAGGCATTGAAAAAGAAGTTGCAGGAAAAATAGCAATTAATTATGCAGCGGGCTGTGGATTTGAGGGTGAAGATTTTGGTGGATTTAAGGAAGCTGTACAGGCAGCAGATAAGTCTGATATAATTGTGGTTTGCCTCGGGGAATTGAAAACATGGAGTGGTGAAAATGCTTCCCGTTCCTCCATTGCTTTGCCTGCTATTCAGGAAAAGTTGGTAGAAGCATTGAGGAATACAGGTAAGCCAGTTGTCCTGGTTTTGTCCAACGGGCGACCGCTTGAGTTGGTAAGGCTTGAACCGCTAGTTGATGCTATTGTAGAAATTTGGCAACCCGGTATTGCAGGTGGTACGCCACTTGCAGGTATACTAACCGGCAGAGTAAATCCATCAGCAAAACTTGCGATTACTTTCCCGCTAACCACCGGGCAAATACCTACCTACTACAATATGCGGCAGAGTGCGAGGCCTACACAAGGTATGTATCAGGATATACCCACTGAACCTTTGTATTGGTTTGGCCATGGTTTAAGCTATACGAATTATAGCTATAGCTCTGCAAGCGTTTCTGCCACAAAATTTATGCGTAATCAGGAAATCACTATAGAAATAAAGGTGCGTAATGAGGGAAAAGTAAAGGGTAAAGAAACGGTACTTTGGTATATTTCTGATCCTGCTGCTACTATTTCGCGCCCAATGAAAGAATTAAAATATTTTGAGAAAAAGGAAATAAATGCTGGTGAAACTACAGAATTCAAATTTATAATTAATCCCATGCGGGATTTAAGTTACCCCGACGCTAACGGAAATAGATTGTTGGAGACCGGTGAATATTTTATACATGTGGGAGATCAGAAAATAAAAATCGAAATGATTGATTAATATGAAATCCCCACAAACGGGCCTATACCCGAATACGGATAATCATTAGGGCATTCCATATGACAAATAAAAAACAATAAAAATGAACAGATGAAATACTATAATTATATATTTTTATTGTTAGGCTGGTTTATAAATATATCAGTTTTCTGCCAATCTAATGATACCAGATTTATTCAGGCAAACCATAAATGGCTGCATTATATGGGTAGAATTGGAATGTCGGATTCCTGTGCCGAATTCTATTGGACAGGTAGCAATGTATCACTAACTGTAAAAAGTGTAGATACCGTAAAAGCCTTAATAGCTGATACAAGGGATAATAATTATTTTTATGTGATTATTGATGGGGACAGCAGTACAGCACAAAAAATTAAGATAAGTGCACAAAAGAAATTTTATGTATTGGCTACCTTTAAAGATAACCTTGAACATAAAATTCAATTATTTAAGATAACAAATACTGATGATCATATAACCCGGTTATATGGTTTTGAAATAGATGAGACTGCTAAATTATTAAAACCTGAAAAAAAGCTGAAACGCCATATTGAGTTTTACGGAAACTCAATTACCTGTGGACATGGAGTAGATGTTCCGATTGATAGTGCGGACTCTGGGGCACCTGAATATTTTAATAATTACCGGGCTTATGGTGCAATAACTGCCAGGCATTTTAATGCAAACTACCATTGTACCGCCAAAAGTGGGATTGGTATTATGGTAAGTTGGTTTCCTCAAATAATGCCCGAAATATATGATCGCCTTAATCCCAACAATCCTTTAAGTAAATGGAACTTCAAGCAATTTAGGCCGGATATTGTAGTTGTCAATTTATTTCAGAATGATAGTTGGTTGGTGAATGATCCAAATCATGCTGAGTTTAAGGCAAGGTTTGGTAATGCAAAACCAACGGAAGAATTTATCATTAATGCTTATGCTACATTTATTCAATCGATTCGTTCAAAATATCCCCGGGCAAGGATTATTTGCAGTTTGGGAAATATGGATGCAACAAAAAATGGTTCTAAATGGATGGGGTATATAGAAAAAGCTATTTCAACATTAGAGGATAAGAAAATAGTTACTCATTTTTTTGAGTATAAAAATGCCTCAGGTCATCCTAAAGTTTATGAACAGCAGGCAATGGCAAAAAGCTTAATTGAATTTATAGAAACTAAAAAATATTTTTAAGAAAATGGAACTACGCAAAGCTGCGTTGTATGGCCGAAACGTTATTGTAAGATCAGGAGGACGCGGTAAAAAATGCAATTGTCCATGCAAAACATATTCATAGCGGGGTAAGGTTTTCACATGCTGCTAAGGTAATGGTTCCTAGAGCACCGGAAGGGCAGGGAGTCATTGACCGGCATATAACCTGGTGGAAAATGGTTCATCTAAAGAACATGAAACAAGGATTTGATACCATAATTAAAGCAGAGTTTGGGCCTGCTCCTTATTTGCCATTATTGCCATACACTCAAATGCCGGTTTATAGCCAATGGGAGGTAAATGTTTACATGATGCATTTATTAAGAACAGGATTAAAATAATTTAATGATGAAGAACATAGTAATCGTTATTTCAATTTTTATTTGTTGTCAAACAATGGCACAACAAAAACGTCTCTACATAGCCAACGATGATCATACCGATTACATGTGGACTGCAAATGAAGCAAAGTATGATTCTGCTTTTCTCCGCATGTTGGATTACTATTTGGTGCAGATAGATTCTACCAAAAACAATGAATCTGATTTTCAGGCAAGATTTAATACTGATGGAAGCATTTGGTTAAAGACCTTTGAAAAGTACAGAACCCCGGCACAATTCAAAAAATTAATAGCGGCTATTAATTCGGGACATATTAGTAGCCCGTTAAATATGGTGGTAAGTTGTTATGGTGCGCAGCCCACCGAAGCGGTTATACGGGGCATGTATTACGCAGGGCAGTTGGAGCGAAAGTATAATATGCGTTTTACCATGGCTGGTAGTATGGAAAATAATACGTTGCCTTTAGGGCTTTCTTCACTTTGGGCAGGTTCGGGTGCTAAGTATAGCTGGAAAGGGATTGGTGGATATGGCAGCCAGATGAGTTATGAAATGCGGAAAACGCGAAAGCATCAAATGTATCGGTACAATGGCCTCGACTCATCAGGTGTACTGATGAAATGGTATGCCTACAATGAGCAGGAAACGGCTCCACTTGGCGGTTATGCCGAATGCAGGCTTGTTATAAAATACAAGGATGTCGAAAAAGATTTAGGAAATGTGGTGAATACATTAGGTAAGTTTTGTGATACGATTACCCCGAACTCAACTTACCCTTACAATATTGCAGGTGCCTTTGGTTTTGGTCACGATGATTTGGAAACCCTTATTTCAACGCCTTTTATTAATGCTGCAAAAACTGCCACCAACGTAACACGCAAAGTGCGGGTTTCCAATGAAGAAGATTTCTTTATTGACTTTGAAAGCAGCTATCCAAAAGTGCCTTCACAATCGGTGAGCTATGGTAACGAATGGGATTTATTATGTGCTTCAATGAATGAGGTAACCGCCAAAGTTCGCAGATCCACAGAAAAGTTGCGTGCAGCCGAAGCATTGGCTACGATTGTTTCGCTAAAAGATAAAAATTTCATGGATCGGTTTGTAACGGCCCGCAATCTGGCATGGGATACTTACGGGGTTTATTGGGAACATAACTGGACGGCCGATGGACCTGTTAATAGAAATGTAAGAGCCGATTGGCAAAAAAGAATGCAAGAAAATTTATCATCCTATGTAGATACTTTATTCGATCAGTCAATAAAGCTGCTTGGAAGTCAATTGTCTCAATCAGCCAATACAACATTTTTTGTAATGAATCCATTAAGCTGGAACAGAAATGATTTTGCTGATATTGAATTGAATATAAATGAATCAGTATGCATCCTTGATAAAGCAAGCAGAACAAAAGTAAATAGTCAGGTTATTTATAAAGGTGGTAAAAAGTTTTTGCGGATGCAGGCAGATGATATACCATCTGTAGGATATCGAATTTTTGAAATGATAAAAGAAGAAGCTGAAAAAAAGCCTGATGCAGCTTCATTTCAGGATGGTTATTTTAGCAATGAATTTTTCAAATTGAAGCTTTCAAAATCAGGGGTTATTACTGAATTGTTTGACCTGAAAAATGGCAACCGGCAATTGGTAAAAGCGCATGAGGGAAAGTATGTAAATGATTTGGGTACTACTGATTTGAATGATGGTGAAGAATTGGTGATAGAAAATGCAGGGCCTGTTTCGGTAACCTTAAAAGCAGTTTCAAAAAATCCTATGCCTCATACGGTGAGGGTAACCTTATTTGCCAATAGCCCACGGATAGATATTGAAGACAGCATTCAGGCAAATTTTGGTGGCGTGCAATCCTGGGCTTTTTCGTTTAATCTTGATAACCCCACCACCAGGCACGAAGAGTTGGGTGCTGTCTTAACAGCAAAGTTGGAAACAAGGGGTGGTCATTATGCAGCAGATAATGCCCGATACGACTGGCAAACTTTTAATCATTTTGTCTGTCTAAGCGAGGCTAACTATGGCATCACCATATCCAATACAGATTGCAGCTTTTTTAAATTGGGCAATAGTTCGCTTGATTCGCTCTGGGAAAATGCATCTCAAATATATGCGTTAGCAGGTGGAAATATTGATAAGAAAGTGGAAGATGGGGGTGTCCTCGGCATTTTAAACCAACATGCTAATAAGGACTTTTTATACAATTTTTCTTTGAATACTCAACAGGGTGCTTTTGATCCGCTCCAAGCCATGAAATTTTCATTAGAGCATCAAAATCCTATGGTATGTAGAATCATTACGGGTACTGGTAAAGCTTCAGCAAACTCCTTTTCTTTATTAAGTGTAAATAACCCTAAAGTTATATTATGGAGTATAAAACCTTCGGAAGATGGCATCCAGAATGGCTTGATTACAAGGTTCTGGAATATGGACGCAAATGAAATCGCTGTTAGTATTTCCTTATCAAATTCAATTGATAAAGCATGGAAAACAAGCCACATTGAAACAAATTTAAATAGCCTGAAGCCAAAGAGAAATAAATTAAATATTGGGTTTAAGCCTCTTCAAATCAGTACTTACAGGTTAATTGTTCCTGTATCTAAATAAAAGGTTTTTGAGTGAGGGGTCAATAAATTTGATAGTTTTTGGGTTATTTCTTCTTTTTTTACATTTGTTTGATTACTTATAAAAAATATGACTAGTTTTATATTATGAAAAAGTAATTCAATTATATTGAAAATTTGGCACTTTTGAAATTCGTTCTTTCTGATAGAAAATTGGTTTTCAAAAGGATGTGGATTTGAATTATATTTATTTTATGTAAAGGTGTTTTTTAATTAATTGACTTCCATAATGAAAAGTAGCTTTAAATATTTCCCGGTTTCTTGTGTCTTGTGCTGTTTCATGGCTTTTGGTTTTGCAGTTTTTGCTCAACCAGCAAAGTTGCCTTCTGACAAGGAGATTTACGTCCAGATTGAAGCCCAGCTTAAACAAATGACACTTGCCGAGAAAGTGGGTATGTTACATGCCAGTTCATCCTTTACTTCTTCCGGGGTACCCCGTCTTGGTATACCCGAACTAACCATGAGTGATGGCCCTCATGGGGTGCGGCCTGAACATGGCAGGGATTGGTCGACGGCCAATGATCATGTACCCGATAGCGGCACGTATTTGCCAACCGGAGTTTGTCTTGCCAGCACCTGGAATACAGATTTGGGCTATCAGTTTGGAGCTGTATTGGGTAAAGAAGCCAATGCAAGGGGTAAAGACGTCATTCTCGGTCCCGGCATTAACATCATTCGTTCTCCTTTAAATGGAAGAAATTTTGAATATCAAAGCGAAGATCCCTTTTTGGTTTCAAAATTAGTAGTAGGGTATATAAAGGGCGTTCAGGATCAGGGTGTCGCGGCTTGTGTAAAACATTATATTGGTAATAATCAGGAAACCCTGCGAGACAATATCAATGTATTAATGAGCGACAGGGCCTTGCGGGAGATTTATCTACCGGGTTTTAAAGCAGCAGTGCAGGAAGCCGGGGTTTATACGCTGATGGGAGCCTATAATAAATTCAGAGGACAATGGTGTGCTGAAAATGATTACCTGCTCAATAAATTATTAAAGCAGGAACTTGGTTTTAAAGGAGCGGTTATAAGCGATTGGGGTGCTATTCACAATACCCTTGAAGCGCTTTGGGGTGGAACTGATCTGGAAATGGGTACTGATTTGGCCAAGGTGGACTACCCGGACTTTTTTTTGGGAGATACTGTTATAGCTCTTGTTAAAAAGGGCATGATCGATGAAGCATTGATAGATGATAAAGTAAAACGCATTTTATATGTAATGCATAAAACCCACATGTTTGGTAAAAGACCGGCCGGGTCATTTGCAACCAAAGAAAATTTTGCAGTAGCCAAAAAAGTGGCTCAGGAGGGAATTGTTTTATTGAAAAATTCCAATCAAACATTACCGCTTCAGAAATCAAATATTCGTTCTATGGCAGTGATTGGAGCGAATGCTACCCAATTGCAATCTATGGGTGGGGGTAGCTCGCAAGTACGCACCAAATATGAAGTTTCTCCTTTTGAAGGGTTAAAAAATATCAGTGAAGGTGCTTTTAAATTGAGCTTCTCTCCTGGATTTAAGGTAGAACGTAATGCAGGTGCCAATGCTGCCCTGATAGACGAAGCCGTAAAAGCTGCTAAAGAGTCAGATGTAGCAATCGTAGTCGGAGGATGGGTTCACGGCTACAATTTTTCCCAGTGGAGCGATAATGCCTACGATGCAGAAGCAGCAGATAAACCGGATATGGAAATGCCTTTTGGCCAAAATGAATTAATAGAAGCAGTACTCAAAGCCAATCCAAATACCATCATCGTTTTAATGGGCGGCGGCCCCATAAATATGAGCAAATGGATTGACAAAGCTCCTGCCGTTATTCAGGCATGGTATCCGGGAAGTGAAGGGGGCAATGCCCTGGCAGAAATTATTTTCGGCATCGTAAATCCTTCAGGCAAGTTGCCTGTTACTTTTCCAAAAACACTTGAACAAAGTCCTGCTCATGCTATTGGGCAATACCCCGGCGATAGTGTAAATGTGTATTATAAAGATGATATTTTTGTGGGGTACAGATATTTTGATACCTATAAAGTTGAGCCTTTATTTCCATTTGGCCATGGGTTATCCTATACCAATTTCAACTTTACTAATTTTCAGGTAACTCCCGCAAAACAATCAGCAAGTGCAAAACTAACCCTGACGAACACCGGGAAAGTCGCAGGTGCCGAAGTAGTGCAGCTTTACATTAAGGACGAATTATCGGCTTTGCGAAGACCCGAGAAAGAATTGAAAGGCTTTGAAAAGGTTTATTTGCAACCCGGCGAAAGTAAAAATATTACGTTCTCCCTTCCAAAAGAAGCATTTCAATATTACAATGATGTAAAACAGGAATGGGTTTTTGAAGCGGGAGCATTCACCATTATGGTGGGAAGCTCATCAGGAAAAATAGTAGATAAAAAGAAAATTACCTTGTAGAAACAAAATTCCACTTGCTATAGTTTTCAACCGCTAAAATATTATTGATGGGAAATAAAATACTATTACCTTTATCATTATAAAATAGATATTCATTTATATTGAATTATTGGGATCGCTTTTCTGCTTTTAAGGCCGTTAAAGTAAATCTGTTATTATAAAATGTTCTATTTATTTGAAATTTTCTAAGAAAAGAAAGTCGGATTTTGAGTATAAATATTGCCATATTAGCCATTACGCTTGCCGTTTTTCTATATATCATTTTAGATAGAAAGTGGGTTTTATCTGTCTGGATTCTCGCCCATCGGTCGTTTTGCTCACGTAGATATAATCCTTTTTTAATCTCTTTTTACTGATTTTTGATTAAACATGATCAACCTTTAATAGAGCATTGATGCTAAAGAATTTTGTAATATTATGTAGTGTTTCAGGTTTTGTCTTTGTTTTTCACACCAGTATCCATACAAATTCAACTATTTGCCAAAAAAAACTACTTCGAATTCCAGATATAATGGAAGATAACTTGTATGGTGAGGGCTTGTGGGCTAAACAAGGTAGAAGCTTGAAGGGTAAAGTAAGGGAAATAGAAGGAGGAATAAGTTCCATCCCTTTAGACAATTATAGAATACTAAAAATAGAAAATCGTAAAAATAAAGGGGATAGTTATACTAAAATAATGCATGATCAAGGTTTATGGTAATTTTCATGTTGGCAAATGAATCAATATTAAAGTGAAACGAACATATCTTATATTTTATCTTAAAAAACAGGGTCTGTCTAAAAAACCTTTTTTAGCAGGCATTATATGTTTCATAATTTTAATGAATAATGGCGTACTGGCGCAAAAAACAGATGCCATTATTCATCAGGCAAAAACCGCTTTTAAAATAGATTTACCGCTGATAGGTTTTGTACAACCACGGAGTACGAAAGAAATAGAATCCTCAAACTGGATAATTGGTTGCGAAACGCTCGATCGTGATTATGCCGATTACGATCAATACAAAGAAACGATTGTTCCCTTAGGTATCAAGCTTTTACGAATGCAGGCAGGCTGGGCAAAAACCGAAAAAGTAAAAGGCCAATATGATTTTGCATGGCTCGATCACATTGTAGATGATGCAGTGAGCCGGGGTTTAAAACCCTGGTTGCAAACTTCCTACGGAAACGCCTTATATCCGGGAGGCGGAGGTGTAAATCTTGGAGCGGGTATGCCCACTTCCAAAGTAGCATTTCATGCCTATCTGAATTGGGTAGCAGCATTGGTAACCCGGTATAAAGACAAAGTAACCGATTGGGAAATTTGGAACGAGCCCAATTTTGGTGATAATACAGAAAATACTCCCGAAATTACTGCAGACTTTAATATTAGAACTGCGGAAGTCATCAAAAGAATTCAACCCAATGCAAAAATTTCAGGTCTTGCCATGGGTCATCATGACTATAAATTTATAGAGACCTTTTTAAAATGCATTGCCAAAAAGCATAAGGTGAAATTGTTTGATAATATTACTTATCACGATTATGTATATAATCCTGATGCCAATAATCAGGTAATTTTCGAAATGAGGCTTTTACTGGATAAATATGCACCTGATTTAAAATTAAGACAGGGTGAAAACGGTGCTCCTTCTTTTGGAGGTAACGGAAGAGGGGCCATCGGCGATTATGACTGGTCAGAATTATCGCAGGCAAAATGGGTTACACGCCGCATGCTTGGGAATCTTGGCCATGATGTAGAGTGCAGTATTTTTACCATCATAGACCTTGCCTATTCCAGCGGTCCTATCAAAAGACTTAATGTAAAGGGTCTTATTCAATCAGATTCATCAAAACAATTCATCAGAACCAAATTAGCTTATCATTCGGTTCAGCATGTAACTTCTATTTTTGATAACCAACTGGAAAGGTTGGGCGATATTGTTCATACATTCAACATAGAAGGTGCTGCAGCCAATGAACATCGATATACAAAAAGTACTGACCGCAGCACCGCCGTGTATGGATATAGAAATAAACTAACCGGCAAACAGGTTTACACCATTTGGGTAGATGATTATATCCCATTAAATACAAATGAAATAAGATCATTCACTTTTTCCTTCTCCAATGCAGATTTTGATACTCCAGTATATGTAGATATCATAACGGGCGGTGTCTACCAAATACCGGCTGATAGATGGAGTAAAAAAGGAAATACCTATACATTCAAAAATATGCCGGTGTATGATGGCCCTGTATTAATAGCCGATCAATCAATCATTAAATTTTTAAGCAACAAAAATTAGATTTATACCATGGATTTTGCGCTTCAGTCATTAGATTATTGGGCCATTTTAATTTACATGTTGCTGATGGCAGGCATAGGGCTGTTTTTTGGATGGTTTATAAAAGATGCAAGCGCTTATTTAAAAGGTTCCGGAACCATCCCCTGGGTGGTTGCAGGCATTAGTAATTTCATGGCCTTGTTCAGTACATTTGTGTTTGTAGCATACGCCGGGGTGGCCTATGATGATGGTTTGGTGGCAGTCACGGTTATGTATTGTACCGTATTTCCCTGCATATTTGCTGCCGTCTTTTTAGCTAAGCGTTGGCGGCGACTGCAATTAACAAGTCCTATTGAATATTTGGAGGTTCGATTTAATGTTTCCATCAGGCAGATTACAGCCTGGGGTGGCATTATTATGCGATTGATAGATAACATGGTTCGGCTTTATGCGATTGGTCTATTCCTAACCGTAGTTACCCCATTAAGTTTAAATGAAGCCATCATTATTACAGGCATCATTGTGACTATTTATACCCTGGTTGGTGGCTTGTGGGCTGTTACCGTAATGGGTACTGTTCAGTTTGTAGTGCTTATTTGCGCCACACTTATTTTGTTGCCGTTATCCTTAAGCGAAGTTGGCGGGTTAAGTGGTATTTACGAAAAAACTCCGAAACATTTAAATTTCTTTAATGGGCCCAAAGGGGTACCGTTATGGTTGCTTGCTTATTACTTAATGATTGTGATAAAATACAACGAGAATTGGACCTTCATTCAACGATTCTTTTGTGTACGCGATGAAAAGGCTGCGGCAAAAGTTGGTTACCTCACTGCCATACTTTTTGTGATTTTCCCTATTGTTTTTCTTTTGCCTGCAATTGCAGCACGTATTATGTTTCCTGATTTGCCCAATAGTGAAATGGCCTATGTAGCCGTATCAGCAAAGCTTTTGCCAGCTGGTCTAATGGGGGTAATGATTGCTTCCATGTTTGCAGCCACCATGTCGTCGCTTACTGCAGAGTACAATGCAATATCGGCTGTGTTAACTACGGATATTTATAAAAGAATTTTCAGAAAACAAGCAAGTGATAAAGAATTATTGAATGCAGCAAAAGTATTTACCCTTTTAACTGGGTTGGTGGTTTTGTTTGGCAGTGTATATGTAACAGTATTTGGCGGAGCTTTTGAAGCCAATAAACTGTTCACCGGTATATTGGCCATTCCTA
>JBGSWA010000435.1:0-8014 GCA_041752645.1 Gillisia sp.
TGCGAGGTGATATCCTGGGAAAAGTTAAATTTTAGGGCTACAAAAATATACACCCCCGATACCAGGATGGATTTCAAAAGGATGTTGATAAGAGGATGGAAAGGGAATTCCCAAAAATAAAACCCAAGGGTGAGCCCTGCAGAAAACAGCAAGATATAAACCGTTTTTATGGAAAAAGGCTGCATCTTAAATTTGCTCAGCACGATAAATATCTTGGAGGTGTTATAGATCGCAAAGGCCAGAAAGGTGGCAATGGCAGCCCCCATAATCCCAAAGGCAGGGATAAGAATGATATTAAAGGCAAAGGCCATGATGGCCAGGACCACCCCAAAGATCAGCACCAACCTGTAATAATCGGAATTAAATAAAATGCTGTTATTGTTCCCAAGCATATTATCGTACAGCTTCACCAGGGAGATCAGCAGCACAATGGAAGTGGATATCTGATATTCCTGTGGAATAAGTGCATATAACTGATCCAGATTTACAATAATCAGGATAAAAATAATGGCGCTGATCACCAGAAGACTCAGAGAACTCCGCTTATACAGATCGGCCAGGGCTGCCTTGTCCTTTCCATTTAACAAACTCGCGGTTAGCGGATGCATAATCTGATGCATGGCCTTTTGAGGCACGGAGATCACCGTTGCTATATACACCGCTATCCCATACACTGCGACATTTTCTATCGGCAGATAATGCTGGATCATCACCTTGTCCAGATCCAGGAGGATCATCGCCACGGAGCCTGCAATTAAGATAAGTACCGAATATTTTAAAACAGAACCCAGGTTTTGCGGCAGGGCAAGACTAAATTTTGGCCTATACAGCGAAAATGCATACACCTGCATCGACACTGCCCTGAAAATAAAGACCAGTGCCATGGAATAGATAAACTCCTCTACGCTGAGCCAGGAGAGATACACCCCAAAAAGCAGGAGCGTAATGCAGAGCCGGTGGAAGACTTCTTTCATGAAATTTCCGAAAACACTCTGGTAATTCACCTTAGACCAGGCAAAAAACACCTCGAAATATGCCGTTGCCAGGGCAATTACAAATATGAGCCAAATATAAGGCTGCACCAGGGGGTTCCCTGCCTTAAAATAATCCATCAGAAACCCGTAACTAAAATATCCAATGAATCCCAGGATACCGGAAACCCCGATGGGCAGGAGCAGGATGAGATTTAAAAGTTTATCCCGATCCGCATCTTTTATGCAGGCCGAATAAAATTTTACCAGGGTATTGTGCACCCCAAAGGCCATCAGCGGCCAGACCAAATTTGCAGCTGAAAGCAGAAAACTTACCAGCCCATAATATTCCTTTTCAAGAAAATAGGTAAATAAAAACAGGGTATTGATGGCGCCTATTCCAAAGCCGAAATAGGTGGTAACCACATTTTTAAAAGATTGCTTTATAATTACCCCCATCGCTGCTCCTCCTGGGTTAAAAGTTGTGCCAAATCCCCTGTGAGGTTCCTCCTGCTGTATTTTTCTATGTTTTTAGACTCAGACCTTAATTTGCTTTGTTTGAAGAGTTCATAATAACTCAAAATCTGATCTTTTAAATCCGCCCTCCCCTCATAGGTAAAGCAGGCCCCGGCACTAGTCTCCCGCAGGATCCGCTCCACATCCCACCCTGGGGGGCCTATGGCCAGAATCGGCCTTTTAGCCGCCATGTATTCAAAGAGTTTTCCCGGGATAATCCCTTTTGTCTGCTCTGAATCGATCTCAATCAGCAGTAGTACCTGTGCCCTTTGCTGAATTTTTAATGCCTGCCCATGGGAGACATACCCGGAGAGCTCAAGATGCTCCCCCAGGCCAAAGGCCTTGACCGAATCTACTACCTGCCCACTTACGGTCCCTACCAGCTTAATTTTAAGATCCCTGGCCAGGCCCTGGTTTTCACTAACCAATTCCCCCAGTACCTGCCAGAGATTTTCAGGATCCCTGCCCGAGAGCAGGGATCCTATATGTGAGAGCGTGAAATCCGGATCCAAAGCAGCCTCAGATTGAGCGAGCTCCTCATATCCATTGGGGATCACCCTTATGGGGCGGGGAGTCTTTTTCTCAAATTCCGCTTTGGTGGTAAAACTGGTCGTAATGATATGGTCTGCCTGGCAAAGCACTTTTTTCTCCAGTTCCAGATGCTTCTCCCTGGATCCTCTGGAGAGGCGCAATTGTTGGTGATAGCCTATCTGGGTCCAGGGATCCCTGAAATCTGCGATCCATTTCAATGGGTGCTCCTGTTTTAATCCCAGGCCGATCAGATGCAGGCTATGCGGGGGCCCGGTGGTAATAATTGTGGTGATCTTTTGTTTTGAAATATAATCGGATAAAAATTCAATGGAAGGTTTCACCCAAAATTTGCGGGCATCGGGAATAAAAAAATTCCCGCGGATATATAAAAAGAGACGCTGCAGGAGATTTTGCTTTTTGCTGTCTGTAATAATTCCGGAGCTCAGGGTGGAGGTTTGTTTTTTGGAAAACAGCTTTGCCAAAAAATAAGGCTCGAAAATCCTGTTTTTTAAAATAGTGATTCCCTGCGGTACTTCCCGCAACAAGGATTCATCCAGGAGGGGATATTCCGGATTTTCCGGGATATACACTATAGGCTCTATTTGAAATTCCCTTAAATATTTTGCGAATTTAAGCCATCGCTGTACCCCGGGTCCCCCCGCTGGAGGCCAATAATAGGTTATAATAAGTACTTTCTTCATAAGCCCTGGTTCACGCGCCGCCCTCTCAGGCGTGCTTTTCTATATTTTTAAAGCCGAGGTAGATTCCGCCCAAGAGCAGGATCCCCAGAATAATGGAGCTTGCAAGGGCTATGGCACTCCCTGTTTTTACTACCTCCGGTTCAAAAGTAAAGGTGATAAGGTGCTCCCCTGCCGGGACCATCATGGCCCTTAGGGCATAATTAGCGCGAAAGTGCGGAGTTTCTTTCTCTCCTATAAATGAGCGCCACCCATGGCCATAATACATCTCTGAGAATACCGCCAGCTGCTCCTTGGTCGCTGAAGAGCGGTATACCAATTTATTAGGCTCCGCTTCAATTAATTCAATATTCGCTGCAGGATCAAAATCCAGGCTGGAAGGAAGCAGCGCTTTATTCTCCGAGTTGAGCAGTGCCTCTCGGGTCAAATCGAGCTCCCCGAGACTTAGGATCTCCATATCGGGGGTGGCGGCCCAGGTTATTTTCTCCACAAACCAGGCATTTCCCAAGGCCTCCGGATTTTCCTGGGCCACAGGAGCACCTTTTTCTGTGGGCACAATAATATATTTCACATTGAGCATGCTCAGAATTGGCAAATTGTTTTGCGCAATATAGAAATCATAAAGATCCTGTATCCTCCTGGGTTTTGCAGCGTGATACCCTCCAATGGAATTATGAAAATAAGAGGTCCTTCCCGTGTTAAAGGGACTCTCGGCCAAATCCAACACCCTGTAATGCCCCTTGTCCTTTAAAATTTCAACATCGGCAGCCGTTTTTTGAAAGGGTTCTTTGATGAGCCTGGCCGCCACAAAATCCTCATTATTCACATAACGCCGATCCACCGGAATCAAATCGGCCAGGATAAGCAGTGCAAAGCAAGCTATCACCAGATTTTTGCCCGCTTTTTGTTTTAGATACAACCAGATCAAAGAAGCCGTTAGCACTACAAAAACAAGGGAACGCAAGGTATCTGCAGCAAAAATAGCCTGCCGGTCCTCTTTTATGGCCCGGAGGAATTCGGCACCCATTTGCTCCAGATAGCTGGCGTCGTTCCCCCCGCTGAAGCTAAACAAAGCCGATTTAAATACCAGGAATACCACAGAAAGGCCGACAGTTGTAATGCTTGCCCATTTTAAGGCCCTGAATTTTTCTTCAGGCTTTTCAGCATCCGAAAATAAACGGGAGCATCCATAGATGGCCAGGATGGGAACACACAATTCAATAATTATCTGAATGGAGGAAACCGCCCTGAATTTGTTGTATAAAGGCACATACTCTATAAAAAATTCGGTTAAAAACGCAAAATTCTTACCCCAGGAAAGCAGCAGGGACAGAATCACACCTCCTGCAATCCACCATTTCAGCCTTCCCCTGACTAGGAACAGGGCGAAGACGAACAAAAATACAACACTGGCCCCAATATATGCAGGGGCACCCACAAAGGGCTGGTCTCCCCAATAGGTAGGGGCATTGCTCGTGAAATCTTTTGCCTGGGCAGGGCTGGCTCCCATGCGCAGGAGCTGGGAATACATCGCAGAGTCCTCATCCAGTTTTTCTGAGCTTGAGCCTCCCATAAACCGGGGAATAAACAGGTTAAAGGATTCGAGTATCCCATAGCTGTACTGGGTAATATATTCAAAATCCAAGCCTCCGGCAGTCTTTGGGGTGCCGTCGGGATTGATGGTCAGACCGGTATCTCCCCGGGTACTGAAGGCCGCATATTGCTGGGTGGCCAGTAAATTTGTGGCATTGATCCCAATGGCAAGGAGTACCGCCAGGATCATCACCCCTATTGCCTTAAAATAGTTGGGGAGTTGTTTTTTCTTAAAAGCATCTATAAAATACACGATCCCGATAATTTTTACCAAAATCAGTAAGTAATAGGTCATTTGAAAGTGGTTGGCCCCAATTTCCAGGCCCATCGCCAGGGAGAGCAAAAGAAATCCCCCGAGGAATTTATTTCTGAAACAAAGCAGGATCCCGGCAAGAACCATGGGCATATATGCAATGGCATGGGCCTTTGCATTGTGGCCTACCCCTAATATTATGATGAGATAGGTGGAAAATCCAAATGCCAGGGCACCCAGCAGGGCCATCTTATAATCCAGCTTAAGGACCAGCAATAAGATATAAAAACCTATAAAATAGAGAAAAAGGTAATCGGCAGGCCTGGGCAGGAACCGCAGCCAAGAATCGATTTTTTTGATGGTGTTGTGAGGATAATTAGCTCCTAACTGGTAGGTGGGCATCCCTCCAAAAGCGGCATCAGTCCAGTAAGGTTCTTCCCCGGTTTTGGCACGAAAATCATTTTGTTGTTTGGCCATCCCGGTATACTGGACAATATCACTTTGAAAAATTTCCTTTCCCTGTAAAACCGGGCTAAAATATGCCAGGGAAATTAGTATGAATCCAAGAACAACTAAAATATGGGGGAGAATCTCTTTAAGGGACCTAATCATTATAAAATATTTAGTAGGCCCGAAAATTAATCAATTTCTTCGTAATCGATATACTCCCCAACCTTTTTATTGGATTTCATATTGGAAGGGGCCTTTTTATCAATATTTACTTCCCCTGCTCTCTTGGAATCCGGTGGGGACTGTTGGCTGAATTGCTGCTGAAATTTAGATCCTATTTTTTTTAAGAAGTATTTTAAAATCATAGGCCCAAAAAACCGGATCACTATTTTGAAACCAAAATAAATGAGCAGGAGTATCAGGACGGTTTTAAGGATACTTTCAAAAGAAGCTTCGTACATCTCTTACTTTTCGGCAAAATTACCATTATAACCAGACAATTTCAGTATTATTAGTCCTAAAAAATTAATAAAATCTTCTATATTTGACGGATTAAAATTAGATAAAAATGCGACAGTCACCCTATAATTTTTTATATCTTTTCTTATTCTTTTCCGGATGTTTTACGGCCCAGGCTCAATATACAGAAACCATCAATTCCAACCGTCCCGGGAATTCCCAGGGCGCTTTTTCTGTTGGCACAGGGGTATTACAACTGGAGGCCGGCGGGTATTACGGCGATGACAGGCATAGCCTGCTGGGAACCGACACAGAGATCCTTGGGGCTGATTACGCCCTTAGGTACGGGTTGTTTTTTGAAGCCCTGGAGGTGAGTTTGAGCGGTTCCTTCCAGGGGGAAACAACCAGTATTCGGGTTGGTGGCAATGATGTGGATTTTAAAAGAAGCAATTTTAAGACCAACACCCTGGGACTCAAATACATGGTTTTTGATCCCTTCCGGAGTATAGAGGCGGACACCCCAAATCTTTACAGCTGGAAGGCCAATCAGCGATTCAAGTGGAAAACCCTTATCCCTGCGGTAGCTCTCTATGCGGGAGCAAATTTTTCCTTTGGGGAAAACCCGTATTTATATGAAGGGGAAAGTGAGTTTAGTCCCAAACTGGCCTTGATCACCCAGCATAATTGGAGGGGGAGCTGGGTGCTGGTGATGAATCTTATCATCGATAAAATATCGGAGGATTTCCCATCCTATTCGGGAATCATTACCCTAACTCATGCCTTTACCCCAAAATTTGCAGGATTTCTGGAATACCAGGGGATTATAAGTGATATCTACGCCGATGATCTCGCCCGCACCGGGCTGGCTTATTTGGTGAGTGATGATCTGCAATTCGATATTTCAGGCCTTATTAATTTTAAAAACACGCCCTCAAGATGGCAGGTTGCTGCCGGGGTTTCGTACCGTTTTGATATGCATAAACAAGATGAATTCATAGACGATTCTTACCAGGGGGACCGCAGAAAAGGGCGTTCCGAAAAAAGGGATCGGGAGCTCACCCCGGAGTTGGAGAACTAAGGGGTAATTTTTTAAGCAAAAAAAAATCCGCAGGCTTGCGGATTTTTATTAATTCAGATAGAAAAATTATTCCCCTACCGCGGCAGAAACCGCTGCTGACAGGCGTTTATAAGTCCCGTTTTCCAAACGTTCCCTGATGGCAGAAAATGCGGTCAGGGTAAGGCTAATATCTTCAGGAACATGGGTTGCTGTCGGGATCATTCTCAACAAAATAAGGCCTTTAGGGATAACCGGATATACCACTATAGAGCAAAATACCCCGTGATTCTCTCTGAGATCCTTTACAAGGGCCATGGCCTCGGGAATACTTCCTTTTAAATAAACCGGGGTCACGCAACTCTGGGTTGTTCCAATATCAAAACCACTGTCTTTTAAACCAGATTGCAGGGCATTTACATTCTCCCATAACTTTTCCTTGAGCTCCGGCATAGTGCGAAGCATATCCAGTCGTTTTAATGCTCCCACTACCAATTGCATTTGCAGGGATTTCGCAAACATCTGCGAGCGCAAATTGTATTTTAAATAATCGATAATTTCCTTATCGGCGGCAATAAAAGCACCGGTACTTGCCATAGCCTTGGCAAAAGTTGCAAAATAGATATCAATATCATCCTGCACCCCTTGTTCCTCGCCTGTTCCTGCACCTGTGGCACCCTGGGTTCCAAACCCATGGGCATCATCGACAAAAAGCCTGAAATTATATTTCTGTTTTAATGCGACAATTTCCTTAAGTCTCCCTTGTTCCCCGCGCATTCCAAAAACTCCTTCGGTAATAAAGAGAATTCCACCTCCGGTTTGTTCACAAATTTTAGTGGCGCGTTGCAGGTTTTTTTCGATACTGTCCATATCGTTGTGCATATAGGTAAAACGCTGGCCTAAATGCAATCTCACCCCATCAATGATACAGGCGTGTGCATCTACATCATAGACAATAACATCCGATTTTGAAACCAGGGCATCTATGGTAGAAACCATCCCCTGGTACCCGAAGTTTAGCAGGTACGCAGCTTGCTTGCCTACAAAGTCAGCCAATTCTTCCTGTAATTTTTCGTGCATCTCGGTATGCCCGCTCATCATCCTGGCACCCATCGGATAGGCCGACCCATATTCGGCTCCCGCCGCTGCATCTACCTTTCTCACCTCAGGGTGGTTCGCCAATCCTAAATAATCATTAATACTCCAGGTGATAACTTCCTTCCCTCGAAATTTCATTCGGTTTGAAATTGGCCCTTCCAGTTTTGGAAAAACAAAATAACCTTCGGCTTGTTCAGCCCATTTTCCTAAAGGACCCTTGTCCTTATAGATCTTATCAAATAAATCACTCATAGATTTTTTATTTACAAGCTGTAAAAGTACTCAAATACAACTCAAATTCACAATAATCCTATTTATGTTTAAAGATAAAAGCATCCCTTTAAAAGGATGCTTTTATCTTTTGTATGTCAAAAACTAATTTCATTTATTG
>JBGSWA010000436.1:0-16977 GCA_041752645.1 Gillisia sp.
GTCTTAAAATAAATTTTTAATAGAACCGTCTGTTTTGCTTCCCTAATAAATTTAATCCTTATTTTAGTATGAATCCAGTTCTTATTCTTTTTTTATGGATTTTTCAAAAATTTCTGTTTTGATATTTTTGCTCAATGCTGAAGCCATAGGATCTTCCAGGGCTTCCAGATTTTTAGTCACTGAAATTATATCCTCCTTGTGTGCTCCCTGGTGTAATTTAGCGATTGCTTGAATTTTAAAAGGCTCACACCAAAATCCGGTGATCTGCGAAAGCTGTTCCTTCAATATTTGTTCAGGAATATCATTATAAAAAAGCGGATCTTTCTGGGGGGATTCAAAATGCCCAACCAACTTTTGAAGGGAATCCTCCAGTTCTTTCCTGGTTTGTAGTTTTAACCTCACATTTAGGTGAACCGCTGAATAATCCCAGGTGCTGATGTCTTTCTCCCGGTACCAGGAAGAGGAAACATATCCATGGGCTCCCTGAAAGATCAATAGGGCTTCAGTCCCGTCTATCAAAAATTGAAGTTGTTCGTTGTGATTGGCAAGATGTAAATACAAGATGAATTTTTGTGGATTCCCTTGAGTTAAAACAGGAATATGGGTAGCCAAAATGCGGTTACCCTGTGATATAAAAGTAGCAAATGGGTGTTGGTTAATAAAATCGAAAATATATTCAGGATCTTCTTTCCTGTATTTCTTGGGTTGGTACATGGCTTATAATTTTAAATTAAGAAGGCCTTCCCATATTTTCGAACTTTTCTCAGGACTTAAATAAAATCCTCAAGAGCAGGGAAAGCACTACGTAAACTGGATTTTTAGGAAATTATTATTTCAAAGGAATTAGTTATTAAGTTCGGGGCAATTATAAGGCAATTTAGTTAAGAAAGAATATTCCCTAACAAATAGATGCTGCGAAAAAAATAGCCACCCCCCCCCCCGAATATCAGATTTCTTAGACCTTAGAAGTTTCATTACCTGCGCCATCGATGGCAAAAATAGCGAACAGAGCTACTTATTATTAAAGAAGTCTAAAACCTGAAAATTAAAAAACCGAGTTTTCGAGCTATTTAAATACCTTTGCATTATGGGAACTATTCAAAAAATTGGTCACCGTGGCGCGAAAGGCCGTCTGGCAGAAAATACGCTGGAGAGCATTGAACTTTCATTGAGTTTTGGTGTAGATGCCATTGAAATTGATGTACACCGATGCAAATCCGGGGAACTTGTGGTGATCCACGATTTTACTTTGGACCGAACCACCAACGGCAGCGGGGAAATAACCGAATATACTTTGGCCGAATTGAAAGAATTTCTGGTTGAAGGAAAATATAAAATCCCCCTGCTTACCGAGGTTTTAGATCTGATAGAAGGAAAATGCGGGATCAACATTGAACTAAAGGGGACAAATACCGCAGAAATAACCTGTGCTTTTGTAAGAGATTATGTCAATAATAAAGGCTGGGCGTACTCCGATTTTATCCTGTCCAGTTTTCAGTATAGCGAACTTTTTGAAGTTTTTAAAATCGACAAAAATATCCCCATCGGGATATTGAGCAAAGCCAGTGTATTTGAAGCCATTGAATTGGGAAAAAAACTTAAGGCCCTTGCGATCCATCCATCCATAGGAATTACAACAAGAGACAATGTAAAACAATGCCATCAGGTCGGATTTAAAGTCAATGTCTGGACAGTGAATGATCTCAAATCGATTGCAAGAATGATGGATTTTGGAGTTGACGGGATAATTTCTGATTTTCCAGACCTTCTTTAATTAGATTTTTAATCAGGAGATTTGAGATAGGAGACAAGAAAGTGAAGAGGAAGAGAAAACCCTTCGTGCACCTGCCTGCTGGAAATGCCAGGTTTGGTGGATGAAAAACAATAAAATAAAGTACAAATTAACGAATTGACAAATCCCCGATTAAACGAATTGAAAAACCAAAATATCATAATAATAGGCGGCGGTGCGGCGGGATTTTTTGCGGCGATAAATGCTGCGGAAATGAATTCGGAGGCGAGAATCCTGATTTTGGAACGCGGGAAGGAAGTACTTACCAAAGTGCGGATTTCCGGCGGCGGCAGATGCAATGTTACCCACGCAGAATTTAATCCCGGGGAATTGACAAAAAATTATCCCCGCGGGGGAAAAGAACTTCGAGGACCTTTTCACTCATTTATGACCGGTGATACAATTGCCTGGTTTGAAGAACGCGGGATTGAACTTAAAATAGAATCAGACGGGAGAATGTTTCCAGTTTCAGATTCCTCCGAAACCATTATCAATTGTTTTTTGAATGAGGCAACCCGTTTGGGAGTTCAGATCCTGAAAAATCATTCAGTTCAACACCTTGAAAAGCTTGGTGATAAATATAAAATAGGTACCAATAACGGCGATTTTTTAGCAGAAAAGATCCTTGTCGCCACAGGAAGTAATCCCAAAATATGGGATTTACTGAAAAATTTAGGGCATTCCATAGAACCAGCGGTGCCATCGCTTTTCACCTTCAATATAAAAGATGAACGCATCAAAGAACTTCAGGGAATTTCCACTTTTGCATCGATAAAAGTTATTGGAATGAACCTGGAGGATCAAGGCCCCTTGCTTATCACACATTGGGGAATGAGCGGCCCGGCCGTTTTAAAACTCTCGGCCTGGGGTGCGCGGGAATTAAATGAGGCAGTCTATAAATTCCAGATCTCGGTAAATTGGCTGCCTGACCAAACACTCGAAGAAATTTCAAAACAACTGAAGGATTTGAAACTATTGCACGGGAAGCAACAAACCTCAAAATACGCCCAATTCAACCTTCCAAAGCGATTGTGGCAAAGCTTGGTGATGGCATCAGGAATTAAGGAAACCTCAATTTGGGCCGATCTCAATAAAGATCAGCTTAAAAGTTTGAGTTTGCAACTTACCCAAGCCGTCTTTAAAGTCAACGGAAAAAGCACTTTTAAGGAAGAATTCGTAACAGCGGGCGGCATAGATCTGAAAGAAGTCAATTTCAAGACTTTTGAGAGCAAGCTTCACAAAAATTTGTTTTTTGCCGGTGAAGTATTAAATATTGATGCCATTACCGGCGGGTTTAATTTTCAAAATGCCTGGACCAGCGGTTATCTTGTCGCAAGGGCGATGGGTCCACTTTAAATCCAGATAAATCCCAATAGCTTTCCAGAATAAAAATTTGAGACACTTCACATTGTTTTTTTGAATTTTTCAATTTTTTTTAATTCAACCTCCAGATCTCATAATTGAGCACGGCTGCGAAAAGTACCCAAGCAGCATAGGGAATAAGCAAATATGCCGCAGTTTTGTTAATGACTTTAAACCATCTTATGGTGAACAGCAGGATCACCAGCAAGGCTATAATATTTAGTAGTGCCAAAAAGGGCTCTTTTAAACCGAAGAATAGCAGGGACCAAAAGCCGTTGAGCAAGAGCTGAAAAGAAAAATGATACAGGCCTATCTTAACCCACTTATGATAAAAGCCTTTATTCCATACTATTCCTGCAGAGATTCCCATTAAAATATACAACACGGTCCAAACCGGACCAAAGATCCAGTCCGGAGGATTAAACCAGGGTTTATTTAGGGAGGGATACCAATCTGCAATGCTTGACTGGGTGGCAAGCTGCCCCAAAAAACCTACAAAGAAACATACTCCAGTAGCCGCCAAAATCCGTATCCCAAGTTTAAATGTCATCTCAATTGGTTTATAATACTAAAATAGGCATTTAATGGAAACCTTATTAAAAGCCTCTGAGCCAAAAAAAGTATCTTTGCCTAAATTTCCTGAAGAATGACCGAGAAAGATTTTTTACCCCCGTCCTTTAAACGTGAAATAGTTGGCGGAAGTATTACCTGGCAGGCGCCGAGCAACATCGCATTGGTTAAATACTGGGGGAAAAAAGAACCTCAGATTCCCTCAAATCCATCCATAAGTTTTACCCTTGATTCCTGCAGGACAACTACCATACTGGAGTATAAAAAAAAGGAAACTGCCGATAAAAACATGGCTTTCGAACTCTATTTTGAAGGAAAAAAGAAGGAGGATTTCAAACCTAAAATTGAATCATTTTTCCAAAGAATTGTGGCGTATTGCCCGTTTTTATATGACTATCAGTTTGTGATAAAAACCAAAAACTCCTTCCCTCACAGCAGCGGGATCGCTTCTTCAGCCAGCGGCATGAGCGCGTTGGCACTTTGTGTGATGAGCCTGGAAAAAGAACTGAACCCGGAACTATCAGAAGAATATTTTAATAAAAAAGCATCGTTTTTGGCCCGATTGGGTTCGGGAAGCGCTTGCAGGAGCATAGAGGGCGAACTAATCGTTTGGGGAAAACACCAAAACATCGAAAACAGCAGTAACCTCTACGCAATAGGATATCCATATGAAATTCACGAGGTTTTTCAGAATTACCAGGACACTATTCTATTGGTGGATAGAGGAACAAAACAGGTCAGTAGCAGCCTTGGACACAACCTGATGGAAGGCCACCGGTTTGCAGAAGCGAGATTTGAGCAGGCTCACAGGAATCTGAATTCACTCCGATTTATTTTTGAAACCGGGGATTTAAATGGATTTATGGAAATTGTGGAGAGTGAAGCTTTGACATTGCACGCGATGATGATGAGCAGCAATCCATATTTTATTCTTATGAAACCCAACACCCTTGAGATCATCAATAAAATATTGGATTTTAGGAAAAACTCCGGACTCCCGGTTTGCTTTACCCTGGATGCAGGAGCAAATGTTCATGTTTTGTATCCGGAAAAGGATGCGAAAAAAATTTTTGAATTCATTAAGAATGAGTTGGTTGCGTATTGTGAAAATGAACAGTATCTTTGCGACCGGATAGGTTCTGGAGCGAGAAGAATTGACCGTTGAGAATTGACAAATCACAATTCGCATCGAAGTGAAGAATTGAAAATTAAATTTATGCCTGAAATATATCAGGAAAGAGGTTAGAGATCTTTTCTTTTATTCAAAGGAGCATCTTCCAAAACCTAATCACGTTATTAGAAAAAGTGGGGACCTTAAGATTGGATTAAATTCCTTAACTTTAACTTAATAATTTCACTATAAAAAAGAAGGACCTTAAAGTGGTTTTGGAAATTGATAGTAGATTTTTTTTATTAAGGAAATGGGATGAGTTGCAAAAAGAATGAAAACCAAAGAGTCGACATAAAAATAAAAAAAATCTTTAGGGATGAAAAAATTTTCTTTTCTTTAGAAGATGGGCGAAAAATTGGGGCTCCTTTAAAGTGGCTCCCTAAATTATATCATGTTTCAGAAGAAGAACTGAAGGATACTTCCATTTCCCCCGGTGGATATGGAGTACTTTGGAATAAGGCAGTTAATGTTATATCTGCCTATGGAATGCTTTATCACAACCGGGGTTCAAACACAATATCTCAATGAAAGGACCATTATTCTACTCAAAAATTCTGCTTTTCGGGGAATACGGGATCATTAAGGATTCCAAAGGATTATCAATTCCCTACAATTTTTATAACGGAGCTCTGAAAGTGGAAGAAAATCCTTCTGAGATCGCTATCACATCAAATAAAGGTTTAAAACTCTTTGCGGAATACCTGGTTGAACTTCAAAAAAACAACCCTGAGCTGGTCAAATTTAATATGAATACCTTAAATGCCGATATTGAAAGAGGCATGTATTTTGATTCTACCATCCCTCAAGGTTATGGAGTAGGAAGTAGTGGCGCTCTGGTTGCAGCAATTTATGATGAATATGCGATCGTTAAGATCACGGTTCTTGAAAACCTTACCCGGAATAAATTATTAAAACTAAAAAAGATCTTCGGGGAAATGGAATCCTTTTTCCACGGAAAATCTTCTGGCCTTGATCCCCTAAACAGCTATTTGAGCATTCCAATTTTAATAAACTCTAAAGACAATATTGAACCTGCCGGGATCCCATCCCAAACGGAAAATGGCAAGGGCGCCGTGTTCTTACTGGACAGCGGAATTATTGGGGAAACAGCTCCTATGGTTCATATTTTTATGGAAAATATGAAGTTGGAACCTTTTAGGAAAATGCTCAAAGATCAATTTGTGAAACATACGGATGCCTGTGTGGATGATTTTCTGCAGGGCGATGTGAAATCCCTGTTCGGAAATATCAAAAAACTTTCCCACGTAGTTTTGAATAACTTCAAACCCATGATCCCCCCCCAATTTCACAAACTGTGGAAAGCGGGAATTGAAACAAACGATTATTATTTAAAACTTTGCGGCTCCGGCGGTGGAGGTTATATTCTTGGTTTTACTGAGGATATTGACAAAGCCAAACTAGCCTTAAAAGATTATAAATTAGAGATCGTTTACAACTTCTAGAATTCCCTTATTTATATGGAGGCAGCAAAAAACAAACGTTTATTGCTTAAAATACTGAGTTTGTTTTCCGTGGTTCGGGGCTATAACATCCTAATCCTGGTTATCGCTCAATATTTAACCTCTGCATTTATTCTCGCTCCGGATTTGCCATTGCACAAGGTGCTTTTTGATGACAATTTATTCTTTCTCATTCTCTCTTCTGCCACGGTAATTGCCTCGGGTTATATAATCAACAATTTTTACGACAGCGAAAAAGATCTGATCAACCGTCCAAAAAAGACAATGCTCGATCGGTTTGTAAGTCAGCGCACCAAACTTTCAGTTTATTTTATACTGAATTTTGCCGCGGTTTTCTTTGCGAGTTACGTGTCATTCAGGGCCGTGGTCTTCTTCTCGATCTATATCTTTATGATATGGCTCTATTCTCATCGACTGAAAAGGATACTCTTTCTGGGCAACCTGGTTGCCAGTATTCTGACCATGATCCCGTTTTTTGTGGTGTTTGTGTATTACAAAAATTTTGAAACCGTCATATTTATTCACGCAATCTTTTTGTACCTGATGATCGTGATGCGCGAATTGGTGAAGGATCTGGAGAATTTAAAAGGGGACCTCGTACTCAACTACAAGACAATTCCCGTGGTGTATGGAGAAAAGTGGAGCAAATTCTTCCTTTCCGCATTAACCGTATTGGCGATAATCCCAATTATGCTTCTCACGACTAAATTTGATACCGGTTTGATGGATTATTACTTCTATAGCTCACTGCTGCTGCTCATTTTCTTTCTGCTGTTTTTGTTTTTAAGTTCCGCAAAATGGCAATATCTTTTGCTTCACAATATCCTGAAACTCATTATTGTCGCCGGGGTCTTCAGCATCCTCCTGATCGATCCTGACGAGGTAATCACCCGCGTGTTTTAGGCGAACTGTCCCAACAATCAGACATTTCTCTCTATATATTTTATAATTATTGACGCAATATCGTTTTTTGTAATAGTCTCTAAATGCTCTAAACCAGGGGAAGGAGTTACCTTGAGAATTAATGGCCCATCAAAAGATTGTAACATATCAACCCCACAAATCCCGAGGCCCATTATTTTAGCCGCTTTTATTGCGGTAGTTTCTTCCTCATCTGTAAGTTGTATCGGGTGGATCATGCCGCCAAGATTGAGATTAGATCTAAATTCTCCTTCTTTAGCCTGCCTTCTCATAGCTCCCACCACGCGTCCATCCACCACAAATGCCCTTACATCGGAACCTCCGGCTTCTTTAATAAATTTTTGAACCATGATATGTGCATTTAACCCCCTAAAGGCTTCTATTACCGATACTGCGGCATCATTGGTTTCTGCCAGTACCACACCCAATCCGTGTTTTCTTTGCAATATTTTTATGATTAAAGGAGCCTCGTCTACAAATTTAATAACATCTGAAAGGTCTTCTGAATAAGTTGAGATTGTGGTTTTAGGCAAACCCAAATCGGCATTCGATACCATCTGAAGGCTTCGGAGTCTGTCTCTGGAGCAAGTCAAGGCCTGAGATCCGGCTGTAGTAAAAACCTTCATCAATTCAAACTGTCTCACAAGTGCAGTTCCATAAAAAGTGTCGGATATTCCAATTCTCGGGATCACGGCATCTACATTTTCGATATTCCTGCCTTCACAAAAGATTTTAGAATTCCTTTTTTCGATGATGAGCTCACAATTAAAAGGATTAATGACCCCAACTTCATGATTTCTTTCACCTGCGGCTTCAATCAATCTTTTTGTTGAATATGATTTTGGGCTTTTAGATAAAATCTTGATTACCATTGAAATTATTTTTAAATTTTTGCTTCCCACATTTGTGGAGACCCCCTCTACTAAGATAATTGATTTAAATACTATTTAAAAAATATTCAACTTCTTTAACCATTTTGGCAAATCATTTCCTGCCTTCATTCTTTTCCGAATTAATTTTAATAACGTATGGTAAGTTAAACGGAGTATGTCATTTTAGGTAAATAAAACAATCATCAATAACTTTACACCATCGGAAAGATTTTTTTCTAAAGCTAAAGATCACATTAAAACAGGTGGAACTGACCACCTTTCTTATATTTCTAAAGGATCACAATTCTTTAATAATAACTTAGTAACATACTGATCAATAAAGTATCTTTGCAAAAAAATTAGCGGTATGGGCAAGGACGAAAAATCTCCAAAAGGAAAATTTACAGGTAAACAAAAAGGAGAGAAATCGAATAAACCGACTTCCAGGGATACGTTCCCTGGGAAGAAACAAACTGCAACCAAAACCCCGGTTAAAAAACAAACCGGTGATAAATCATCAGAAAAAAAACCTGCTGTTTCCAAAGCAGATGGAATCCGGTTGAATAAATATATTGCCAATTCCGGTGCTTGTTCGCGCCGTGATGCCGATATTTTTATAGGTGCCGGAAATGTGACTGTCAACGGCAAAACAATTACAGAAATGGGATACCGCGTAAAATTGACCGATGAAGTGAAATTTGACGGTCATAAAGTGATTCCCGAAAAACCGGAATATATCCTGTTAAATAAACCCCGGGGTTTTTATACTACCGGAAGCACTGAGAGAACCAGCAAAACTGTAATGGACCTGATCGCCAATGCCACAAAATCCAAGGTGGTGCCGGTGGGAAAACTGGACAGACAAGCCAGCGGCCTGTTGCTTTTCACGAATGACGGAGCCTTGGAAAAACAACTTGGCAAGCCTAAAAATGGAATTCGCCAGATCTATCACATAGAACTCACCAAACCTTTAGCCTATGAAGATCTGAAAAAAATAAGCGAAGGGGTTTTATTGGAAGATGGAAAAGTAAATATCCAGGAAATAAGCTATATAGACAACAGGCCTAAAAACGAAATAGGCATTGAAACCAATAGCGTTAAATTACACGTTGTACAACGCTTGTTTAAAAGTATGGGTTACGAAATAGAAAAACTTGACCGTGTAGTATATGGTGGACTTACCAAAAAAGACCTCCCAAGAGGCAATTGGAGACCATTGACAAGACAGGAAATAATAAACATTAAAATGTTGTAACTATCCTGGAAAATTTATTTAATAAAACAAATATTTTTTTAATACTTTTGTAAGGCAAGAATAGTTGAGTTTCTGCAAATTGAGATTTAAAGCATACAGGCTCACTGTTTTAAAATAAAATTTTTTAATTAACGAATTGATATTTTTTTATAAAATAAATACAACCAATTGAAACCGTTGATTTTATTTTCTGCTAACATCCTACCGGTGCAACTACGCGAACTCGCATTTGGCTTTCTAAAAAATCGCTCATATACCCCGGTTCCCTTTGTATATTTGTATCTTGAGAAAGATTTGCAAGTCTATACCTATTTGCGTCCCGAATTAATTCCTAATTTTTCATTTTAAAAACACCAAACTACAGCCTTGAATACTAAATACAAAGATTTAATAAATCAGACCTTTTATTTCCCACAGGAAGAATTTAAATTGGCAGATAATGACCTGCAATTTCATGATATAGATTTGATGGAATTGGTTGAAAAATATGGCTCCCCGCTAAAGTTTACCTATTTGCCGAAAATTTCAGAAAACATCAACAGGGCAAAAGCCTGGTTTAATAATGCCATTGAAAAACACAATTATAAAGGTAGTTACAATTATTGCTATTGTACCAAAAGCTCGCATTTCAAGCATATATTAAATGAAGCCTTAAAAAACGATATTCACATTGAGACCTCTTCGGCTTTTGATATCAATATTGTTGAAAGTTTAAAAGCCTCCGGTAAGGTAAACGATGATACCTATGTGATCTGCAACGGATTTAAACGCAATCAATATATCCACAATATCGCTGATTTGATCAATAGCGGACATAAAAATTGCATTCCCATAATCGATAATTTTGAGGAAATAGATCTCCTTACCGCTGAAATAAAAGTTCCTTTTAAAATAGGGATCAGAATTGCTTCGGAGGAAGAACCTAAATTTGAATTCTATACCTCAAGATTGGGAATTGGCTATAAAAACATCGTTCCTTTTTACAACCGAAAGGTGAAGGATAATAAACAAATTGAACTGAAAATGCTTCACTTTTTCCTCAATACCGGGATTCGTGATACCGCCTATTATTGGAACGAACTAAACAAGTGTTTACAGGTTTACATCAACCTTAAAGAAGTCTGTCCTAGCCTGGATAGCCTAAATATTGGGGGTGGATTTCCAATAAAGAATTCCCTGGCTTTTGAATATGATTACCAGTATATGGTGGATGAGATCATCAACCAAATCAAGTTAACCTGTGATGATGCCGGGGTTGAAGTTCCACACATTTTTACTGAATTTGGTTCCTTTACCGTAGGGGAAAGCGGTGGTGCCATCTATGAAATTTTATATCAGAAACAACAAAACGACCGTGAAAAATGGAATATGATCAATTCCTCCTTTATCACAACCCTGCCTGATACTTGGGCAATTAGCAAGAAATTTGTGATGCTCCCCATCAACCGATGGAATGATGAATATGAACGAATCTTGTTGGGAGGATTGACCTGTGATAGTGACGATTATTACAACTCAGAGCAGAACACAAACGCGATCTACCTGCCCAAATACAAAAAAGACAAACCTTTATATATAGGCTTCTTTAATACCGGGGCATATCAGGAAACCATAGGTGGATTTGGCGGATTACAACACTGCCTTATTCCTCAGCCTAAGCAAATTTTGATAGATAGGGACAAGGACGGGAATATCACCACAGAGGTTTTTAGTGAACAGCAAACCTCTGAAGATCTTTTATCTATATTAGGTTACAGCAAAAAATAATTAGATTTTAAAAAAATTCTAACTTTAAACATTTATATTCAACTTTTCAAATTAAAATTATTAAAATAAAGCGATGAGCAAAAAGAATTACGCCGGAATACCAGACAAACACGCACGTCTTGACGATGCACAAGTGGTATTAATCCCGGTTCCCTATGATGGTACCAGTTCCTGGCAGAAAGGTGCAGATAAAGGTCCTGATGCGTTTTTGGAAGCTTCGGAGAACATGGAACTTTATGACATTGAAACCCGTAGCGAGGTTTACAGAAAAGGAATTTACCTTGCCCCTCCGGTAACCGAAGATTCTTCCCCAGATAAAATGGTGGAAGCAGTTCACAAAACCACCAAAAATTACATTAAACAGGAGAAATTTGTAACTCTTTTTGGAGGGGAACATTCGGTAAGTATTGGTGCTATTCGTGCTTTTAATGAATCTTTTCCTGAATTGACCGTGGTGCAAATTGATGCCCATGCCGATTTGAGACCGGAATATGAAGGTTCTCCTTACAATCACGCTTGTGCCCTTCATCAGGCCAGCAAAGAAACCAACCTCGTCCAGGTGGGAATCCGTTCCATGGATGTTTCAGAGGTTGAACATATGGATGAAAATCAAGTGTATTTCGCACATGATCTTTATGAGGACTGGATGGATGATGCTATTGGCCAAATGACCCCAAATGTTTATATCACTATAGATCTGGATGCATTTGATCCTTCTATTCTGCCTTCTACAGGAACTCCGGAACCGGGTGGAATGTTTTATTATGAAACCCTTGAATTCATTAAAATGATGTTCAAGAAGAAAAATGTGGTGGGTTTTGACATTGTAGAACTTTGTCCAAATGATATCGACAAATCATCCGATTTTCTCGCAGCGAAATTATATTATAAAATGTTGAGCTATAAGTTCAAATTTGAAAATCACACCCCAGAAGACGATGAGTAAAGGCCCCATTTCCCAATTTATCTCGAAATATTACCTGCACTTTAATTCCGCAGCTCTTGTAGATGCTGCTGATGCTTATGAAAAGCAGTTGAAAGACGGCTCAAAAATGCTGATCTCCCTTGCCGGAGCTATGAGTACAGCTGAAATTGGCAAGATCTTCGCCGAAATTATCCGCAAGGATAAAGTGCATATCATCTCATGTACTGGCGCAAATCTGGAAGAAGATGTGATGAATCTGGTCGCGCATTCCCATTACAAACGCGTTCCAAATTACCGGGATCTTACTCCACAGGACGAGTGGGACCTCATGGAAAAGGGCTTGAACCGCGTGACCGACACCTGTATTCCTGAGGAAGAAGCTTTCAGAAGAATTCAGCAACATATCGTCAAGATCTGGAAAGATGCCGAAGCTGCCGGGGAACGGTATTTTCCGCACGAATTTATGTACAAACTGCTGCTTTCGGGTGTGCTGGAAGAGTATTATGAAATAGACATCAAGGATTCCTGGATGTATGCCGCGGCCAAAAAGAACTTGCCAATTGTTGTTCCAGGTTGGGAAGACAGTACCATGGGGAATATCTTCGCTTCTTATGTTTTAAAAGGAGAATTGAAACCCGGCACTATGAAAACGGGGATTGAATATATGACGTTTTTAGCTGAATGGTATACCGATAATTCGAAAGAGGGAATTGGTTTCTTCCAGATTGGCGGTGGTATTGCCGGAGATTTTCCAATTTGCGTGGTCCCTATGCTGTATCAGGATATGGAGCGCACGGATACTCCTTTTTGGAGTTATTTCTGCCAGATCTCGGATTCTACCACAAGTTACGGGTCTTACTCAGGGGCAGTTCACAATGTAAAGATCACCTGGGGAAAACTGGACATAAACACTCCTAAATTTATAATAGAAAGCGACGCCACCATTGTAGCGCCACTGATATTTGCCTATTTACTGGATATGTAAAAACAATGTTTTCTAAAATAAGAAGGGCTGTTTGTACAGCCCTTCTTATTTTAGTGTTTTTTTTAAGAGATTCTAGCTACGGTTAATTTTAAACTTTTTATGAGCAACTGGTTAATTTATGGGATTGGGTTTCTCGCGCAGCTGCTATTTTCAATCCGGTTAATAAACCAATGGTTCCTCTCTGAAAAGGCAGAAAAAATAAAAACTCCCACCTTGTTTTGGAAATTGAGCCTGTTTGGATCAATTCTCCTGTTTATTTACGGCTATTTGCGACAGGATTTAGCAATTATGCTTGGGCAATTTCTTGTCTACGGAGTTTATTTCCGGAATTTGCAATTGCAAAAGGAATGGAAAAGTTTCAATATGGTTTTAAAACTAACCGTGATCGGCATTCCAATACTCATCGCAGCATATTTGATCTTTCTCAGTGAATTGAAATTGCAGGATCTGTTGGACGGCAAAAACATTGCACCCTGGTTGATCGCCCTTGGCATCCTAGGGCAAATTGTATATACCTCCCGTTTTTTCTATCAGTGGATCTATTCTGAACAACATGAAAAATCATCTTTGCCCTTGGGATTCTGGATCCTGAGTTTAACCGGATCCACCATCATCTTCACCTATGCCATCTTTAGAAGGGACCCCGTGCTTCTGGCAACTCATTTTTTTGGAGCAATGATTTATATCAGGGATATATTTCTGCTTAAGAAATCAAAGAAATAAATCCTGATTTATTTCTTTGATCAGCTGCTTTTTTTTGGCCAGAAAATGCAGGACTAATTTTTTAAAATATTGCTGAGAGTGCATAAAAAATTCGAAATGAAAAATCTTCAACTTCTAAAATCCTTACCTATAGAAGCAAACTTTAGTCTTCTTCTCGTTTAAAATTTCAAAGAGAAACACTCCAATTACCACAATATATTCAAAGGCTACCACCCACAAATTCTCGTAAAAAACAGCATTGTTATACCCAAAATAGCTAAAAATGGCCAGAAACGACCAGATTAGGGCAAACCTATATCGTGTGAAAACAGAGAGCAACATAGGTGTGGCGATATACCAGGGATGCACCGTGGTTGAAAGGAAGAAATAAACAGAAATTCCCAGAAGCATGGTTGTTATTAGGCGTTGTGTGGTGTTGTTTTTCCTAAAAACAGCTAAGCTTATTAAAATAAGAAAAACAATAACAGGCAGCACTTTCCCGGCGGTCTCAATGATATTATAACCTTTTACCTGAAATCCGATCCACCGCACGAGATAATAAACACTCGCATTAAATTCAAATTTCTGGAACCAAAGCCCAATACTCCCGGAAAAATTTGAAATAAGCGATGAGGATAAGAAAGGAAGAAAACTTAAAATTACAAAAACAACAACTACCAAATAATATAAGATCAGTTTCCCGAAATTGAATCTATTTTGATAATTTTCAGAGGTGAAATACCGCAATAATAAGGGTAAAAAAATAAGGGGAATTAATTTCATGGATACCGAAGCTGCAAAAACAACCGCGCTGAGGATCCATTTTTTTTTGTGTAAGAGATAGAGCGACCAAATCAGGAAAAACAACATCACACCTTCAAAATGGAGGTTTCCTGTGAGTTCTATAATCACAAATGGATTGAGAATATACAAGAAGATCCTGCCTGCCGGAAGATCTAAGTTCTCCAGCAGTTTTTTTCCGAAGTAAAGTGTTCCTAGATCGGCTGCAATAATTATTAGCCTCAGGACGATGACAGATACAAGGATGCTTTTCCCTGCAAAAAGCCCGGCAGTGGCAAAAATCAATTGATTGAGCGGCGGATAATTGGTGAAATTACCGGCGTTTAATTCTCCCATCCCGGCATAAAGTTCTAAAGCCTGAGCAATGGGTGCGGTTCCTTCTTTAATGAGGTTGCCCGGCAAATACAAATACGGGTTCCAATACGCAACAAGCATTCTCCCATCCCAGATAAACCGGTAGAAATCCTGGGATAAATTGGGAAGGGCCCCAATAAAGATCAATCGGAATAAAAAAGCCGCACCACTCAAAAACCAGAAATTATTTTTTTCAAGTTGCAGCAATTTCCAGCTGAGAAAAAACAGGCCTGTGTAAAGCGTGATCAGTTTTATAAAATCGTTTCGCACCAAGTCATAGGAAAAAGACACGTAAAACAACCCGGCTGTAAAAACCAGGAGTAAGGGTGTTTTATGGTTTAGAATAAACGAATTCATAATCCGGGGAAATAATTGAGATTTTGGTAATCGCATTTATTTTAGTTTCGATTAGTATCATTCTTTACCACTAATACACTACTAAAATAAAACTCAGCACTCCATAAATTTAGTATTCGTGCATTCGTGGCTTAAGTATCCAGCTCACAGAATGATCCTAAAAATCAGGCTGCCCTCAATCTACAATATTCATTTTCTTGAGCAGAAAGGACGCATTCATATTCCGACATATACCATCCTTGAATTTATAATCAAAATACAACTGGTCATCAATTATTTCGGCATCAAAATAATGATTTTCAACCTGCGACAATTCCTGGGCTACCTCGCATAAACTCAAGTCATGAGTTGCGATTATTCCAGTGGATCTCGATTTTACCAGTTTCTGAATAAATTTCCGGGAACCAATGGCTTTATCGGTGCTGTTTGTGCCTTTTAAGATTTCATCCAAAATAATGAAATATTTATCTGATTTAATTTCATTGACAATAAACTGAAGGCGTTTTAATTCTGAAAAGAAATAGGATTCATCATCATTCAACGAATCGGTGGTGCGCATGCTGGTGATAAGCTTAATTGGATTGTAATTGCAGGTAGTGGCACAAACCGGCATTCCCAGATTTGACATTACAATTTGAAGGGATACCGTTCGCAGAAAGGTGCTTTTCCCGGCCATATTTGCTCCTGTAATTATAAAAAACGACTCCTTCCTAATCTTGAAATCATTCGGAACCCTTTTCCCAGGATCTAAAAGCGGGTGAGCGATCCGGGTTGCTTTAATGATATATTCCCCTTGGGTGATATTGGGAAAAACATAGTCGGGATGATTAAAAGCAAAATTTCCCAGACTGTTAAAAGCATCCATAAATTCAATCACCTCAAACCATTTTTTTACATTTTCCTGATATTCGCTGATCCATCTTTCCAGGCGAAAAGATTGTTTTAGATCCCACAACAAAAATCCGTTCCCCACAGCCATGAAGATCATATTATTTCGCTGGTCCAAAGAGTCAATTGCTTTTGAAAATTTCCTCAAGATTCTGGAAGCTTTTTTCTTTTCCAACAGAATCTCTGCTTGTTTCTCTTTTAAGAATTCTGATTGAAATGTGGTGTTCTCGATCATTTCCAACAATTGGTAATATTGGTGAAAAGTACCCTGCACCTTGCTCACGCTTCCGGAGAGCAGGTTTATCTTTTTAAGATAGCTTCCGCTAAAAAGCCAGCCAGCTAAAAACCAAAACAACAATTGCAATCCTGTAACCAGATCCACAAAATAACCAATTATCAAAGCGAGGGATATTGCTGAAACCACCCAAACAAGCCAACTGATAAATTTGGGTACAAAGATCTTGTAGTTTTTGAACCAGCCTGCTACTTCCATTGAAGGCGTTTCAGTCTTTACTAATTTTGCCACCGCCGAGAATTCCTGTCGCCACAATACTTTTTCGGATAATTCCCTGATTGCGTCCTGTTTTTTGCCGATTTCATCAATTGAATTTTCGGTCAACAAATGCGCCAACTTATTTTTTCCCTCTTTTAAAGCTGTTCTGTTTAAATACTGAAAAAAGGATCCTTCCCCAAACAGATCTATATCCTGACTGAAAGGATGCAAGGGGTTTGCAAACTCATCTCCGGATGGAAGATCTGCGAAATCCCGTTTTA
>JBGSWA010000437.1:0-4142 GCA_041752645.1 Gillisia sp.
ACAGTTATAAAATGATTGCTGCGGAAATGTTTATTGCTATTGATACTGTTCGCAGCCATATTAAAAAGATTTATGAAAAGCTGCATGTAAATTCCAAATCGGAAGCGGTGGCCAAAGCGTTTAGAGATAAGCTTGTGTAATTGAATAATTGTTAATTGCAAGCCGGCTAATTGCCGTTTTTTTTATAAATGGTTAGTAGTCTAAATATTTCATCTAGCAACTTGCAGAAGGTTTTTCACATGAACATGTGGTTGTAAACTACGGCTTCAAAAAATAGTTTTGCAAAAATATAAATTATGAAAAAGATGTTTTTATTTAACCTGGTCGCAATAATATTTATTCTGAGTTCGTGCAGTAAAGATGTGGTACGTGGCAGGGGTAGTATCGGTAGCCGCACCCTAAATCTTCCTGCGTTTTCAGCAGTAGAAAGTCATTACGACATTAGCGCTGATATTAGCTACGGTGCAGTGCAGGCTGTAACCATTACCGGGTATGATAACCTGCTTAATATCCTTGATGTGAGAGTAGATGGCGACGTATTGAAATTGAAATACAATTCGAACTATATAAACATCCGTAATGGAAATTTGGTAGCAAAAATCATAGTCCCTGTTATCAACAAGGCAACTATACATGGTAGTCGGCAAATATTAATTGCTGGTTTTATCAATGGAGATAGCCTGAATGCTAAAATTCATGGCAGTGCAAATATTCGTGTAAGTAACAGTAGTTTTCAATCGGCATTGCTGGAAATATACGGCAGCGGAGATATTGATGCACAAGGGTTACAAGCGAAGCAGGTAGAAGTAAAAGTACATGGCAGTGGCAATACCAGCGTTTCTGTTACAGAGCGCATGAAAGCAAGTATCTTTGGCAGTGGAAACGTTTATTACTGGGGTAATCCTGCAATTGAAACTACACAAAACGGAAGTGGAAGAATAATTAAACGCTAAAGAAATATGCAGTTTAAAAATTTTAAGCAAGAGATTATCCTTGGATTTATACTCCTTACAGTAGTTCTTATTACTATTATTTATGGTGGAATTTTAGATACAAAAGAGATATCCATAAGAAGGTGGACCTGGTACAATTTACTACTTATTCTTCCCGTGGTTCCCTTATTATTCCTGCAGCAAAAAGCTTCATTGCCTGTTGTACAAACTATAAATGAAAAAAAATATGGATGGCTTTCAACATTTGGTGTGGGGATGATATTTGGTTTGTTGGATGTGTTGGTAGTAAAGGTAATGCAGCATCCGCAACCTTATACGGAAATGCCACCTTTTTTACAGCCTTTCCCATACAGTCCTTTTTTGTATAGTTCAGGTGCACTTGAGGTGGAATTATATTATCGCATGTTTCCGCTTACACTATTTATGTTGCTCAATACCTGGCTGCTTAAGGGTAAATTCAGAAATATTTTTATCATCGTCCTCGGTATTATAACCAGTTTAATTGAGCCCATTCAACAGTTTCCGGACGGTGCCATTTGGTTAATTATTTATGCAACAGCGAGTGGCGTTGCAATGAATTTATGGCAATTCAAAAGCTACATTCAATACGGCTTTGCAGCATCTTTGGCGGTAAGATTCGGGCACTATTTAATCTGGCATGTTTTGCTGGGAATATATGTTCAGTTAGTGGAGTTGATTTGAACAAAACAAAATTTATCCAACCCGGTTAAAAGGTTTAGTTAGGACTCAAACTTCAATCCTTATTTGAATATAGTGCTAATAGCATAAGCAATGAAACCATTATTTGTATTACTCGGAGCATTTATGATCAGTGTACTTGCGACCAGATTGTTTACCAAAACAGTTGATTACCCCTTGTCTGGGAGAATTGCAATGGCAACAATGTTAGCATTTACAGGTATCGCACATTTTGCTTTTACAAAAGGTATGAAGATGATGCTACCTGATTTTATACCATTTAAAACCGGAGTAATTTATTTGACGGGTGTATTTGAAATCATTGCAGTTTTAGGATTATTGATTCCAGCATTTAGAATGTTGACAGGGTGTGCGTTGATACTTTTTTTTATTGTATTGTTGCCCGCAAACATTAAAGCCGCTATTCACCATATTGACTATCAGCAAGGAACTTTTGACGGAAACGGACCAGATTACTTATGGTTTAGAATTCCTCTGCAGATACTTTTTATCATATGGACATACCTCAGTGCAATTAAATTTTAATTGATACGGATGTACAATATAGTAGCAGAATTTATAAGGGGTAAGAGCATAAAAAAATACCGTACAGTTGCTCTTAACTTCTTAGTTATAAATTTAGTATAGATAGTTGTCGGGATTCCAGACAGACAGTTGGTCAATTCCCCAACTGCCTCGCTCGTTAGCATATTTCCGAAACCCTACAATCATTAGACAAAATCAAAATAGACAATGACAACAAGAGTAAAAATTTGCTGTATTAGTTCGAAGGACGAAGCAAAAATGGCAATTCATTTTGGAGCATCTGCATTAGGACTTGTTGCAAATATGCCAAGTGGACCAGGTGTTATTACAGACGAAGAAATTCTAAAAATCTCAAGAAGTGTTCCACCAGCAATTTCAACTTTTATGTTGACAAGCGAAACATCGGGAGACAAAGTTATTGAACATCACAAAAGGACTTTGACAACCACAATTCAAATAGTTGATGAACTCAAAGAAGGAACATATCAAAAAATTAGAGAAGCTTTGCCAGCTATTAAAATTGTACAAGTAATTCACGTTATAGACGAAAAGACAATTGACGAAGCAATAAGAATTTCATATTCGGTGGATGCTTTACTTTTAGACAGCGGAAACCCAAATTTAGAAATTAAAGAACTTGGTGGTACAGGCAGAGTTCATAATTGGGCACTTAGTAAGAAAATTGTAGAGCAATCAAAAGTTCCTGTTTTTCTTGCAGGTGGACTTACATCAGAAAATGTAAGACAAGCGATTGAGCAAGTACAACCATTTGGACTTGACCTTTGTAGTGGTGTAAGGACAGACAAAAAACTTGATCCAAGAAAGTTGGAAACTTTCTTTAACAATGTGTTGAAATAATACGGCATACAACATTAGTCAGAATTGTAAACGAGATTGCACAAGATTAACAACTAACAAAAATGACAGTAAAGAAAATTGAACTTCCTGAAAATTCAATCCTTAAAAAGGATGGGAAAAACTATGACTATATTGACAGTTATCAAAGCGACTTTACTACTACAAATAATAATATTGGTATAACAGAAATTGGAAAAATGTTTTTCAAAAGTGGACCAAAATGGGTTGGGAAATTATTTACAATAAGAAATAAAATAGTTGGATTATTGGGACTAAAAACTGCGGGAAGCATAAACGACAGACAGAAACTACTTGACAATTTCAAATGTGAGCCCGGAGAACAACTTGGGCTTTTCAAAGTTTTTAGCAAGACAAATAATGAAATTATTTTAGGAGAAGATGACAAACACTTGAATTTTAGAGTTTCATTATTTCTTGACCAACGATTAAATGAAACAAACAAAAAAACATTATCAATTTCGACAACAGTTGAGTTTAACAATTGGTTTGGCCGTATTTATTTTTTGCCTGTAAGACCTTTTCATAAACTAATTGTACCGACAATGTTGAAAGGAATTATAAAAGAATTAGAGAAACGAAATGTATAAATTTACAAAAGAAAAACCTCACAATTTTTGTTCTTAATTTCAATATTATTTTTGCATTCAGCAGCGGTTGTGAGCGGACTGAATCCTAATTCCAGACGTGCACAAAGCCCTGCTCATTAGTGGCAAAACTATAACAACACCAAGAATGAAAACGACAGGCGCAATGGCGAATAAAAAGCTGATAGAAACCACAGGGGCAATTTTGGTAAACCAAAACGTAGAAATTGTGTTTGATTTCTTTGCTAATCTAGGCAATGACAGTTTATGGCGGTCTGAAATAAATCAAAGCACATTAGACGGAACATTACAACTAGGTGTGACAGTATCTGAATATTCTAACTTGTCAAAAAAAGTATCAAACAATCTATTGGAACTAAAGTGTGTGCAGTTTGATAAAAACAACATTGCCATTTTCGAAACACCCGAAAATGCTACCTTTTTCTTAAAAAGCCAACGTCAGGTGAAAGCTGTTTCTGGC
>JBGSWA010000438.1:0-17936 GCA_041752645.1 Gillisia sp.
GGTATCACCCCTTGAAGCTTATCATTGAAAGGCTAATGCGTTCGATTATCTCCCTTAGAGGCTCTTTGTGTAGCGCTGGATTACCAGCCAGGAAATATTCCGGAATACTTTTACGAAAAATAAATAATTTAGTATCTTTAAAATCATTTTTCACGAATTCCATAATCAAATTTTACAATGCCAAAATTCATCCTGTTTTTTCTTTTTTCCGCCTTTACATTCGGACAATCCAATACTTATAATGTTTCATTTGAAAATCCTTCTCACCATGAAGCCCTAATCAAAATAAATTTTCCCAACCTCCCCGATAATGACTTAACAGTAATGATGAGTAGATCCTCGCCGGGAAGGTATGCTCTTCATGAATTTGCTAAAAATGTTTATAACCTGAAGGCAACAAACAGCAAGGGTGAAATATTGAAGGTGGATCGTCCGGATCCATATTCCTGGGAGATTAAAAGACATGACGGAACCGTCAATTTAAGTTACACACTTTTTGCGAACCGGGCCGATGGGACTTATTCCCAGATAGATGAAACACACGCTCACCTAAACATCCCTGCAACTTTCATGTATGCAAAAGATCTTGAGCACAGACCTATTGAAATTAATATAAATACTCCTGAAAATTTAAACTGGAAAATTGCGACCCAGCTTAAGGAGGTGGATCCTGACACCTATTACGCCCCTGATCTTTATTACTTTATGGATAGCCCCATAGAAATAAGCGATTTTGATCTTGGGGAATTTGAAATTAACGGGCAGGTTATCAGGTTTGCTTTACATCACCAGGGAAGCTGGGAAGAGTTTGACCAATATTTTGAACAGGTGAAGCGCATTGTAGAACAGGAAAAAATGGTGTTTTGGGAATTACCTGATTTCGATTATGGAGAATATACATTTCTGGCTTGTTATATGCCGAAGGTCTCTGGTGATGGAATGGAACACAGAAACAGCACGGTTTTAACCGACACAACGAGTCTGTCCGATGGAGGAATGAAAGAAAATATAGGTACTGTATCCCACGAATTTTTTCACTCCTGGAATGTTGAAAGAATAAGACCCTCAGATCTTGAACCCTTCGATTTTTCCAGGGCGAATATGTCCGGTTTACTCTGGTTCGCTGAAGGATTCACAAGCTATTACACCAATCTTATCCTGCATAGAGCACAAATTATCTCCTCAGAAGAATATGTTGAAAGCCTTAATAATAATTTTAATTATGTATGGAACTCTCCTGCAAGAACATATTTCAATCCGGTGGAAATGAGTTACCAGGCTCCATTTATAGATGCAGCAACCTCATTAGATCCCGTAAACCATGAAAACACTTTTATTTCCTATTATTCCTACGGCAGTGTTTTAGGCCTTGCCCTTGATTTAAGCCTGAGGGAAAACGGACAAACTTTAGACGATTTTATGAGGCTTATGTGGCTTAATTATGGTCAAACTGAAATTCCCTATACCTTACAGGACCTCCAGAAAACCCTGGGAACTTATGCCGGTGAGACCTTTGCCTCCTACTTTTTTGACAACTATATTTATAAAAGTGAAATGCCAAATTACAAGAAACTCTTTGATCTGGTAGGTCTAAAGATCATCCAAAAAAAGAAAGCTTACTTTGGGGCACAACTCAAAGATGGAGAGAATTCTGTTGTTATTTCCGGTAATCCAGATAAAAATAGCCCGGCTTCTAATGCGCTGCTTTCCTATGGAGATGAAATAGAGTCTATTAATACAACTATTATAAAAAATCTGGATGACTGGAATGAAACCCTTAAAAGCAAACGACCGGGTGAGCAGGTGGAAATAAAGTTCAGGAGAAAAGGAACTGAGAGAAAAACTACCTTAAGCTTTTCTGAAGACCAGAGATATTATATCTCCATTTATAAAAACGCGAATAAAGCAGCGATTGAAAAAAGACAAAACTGGTTAAAGGGTTCCGGAAATTTGAATGGGATTTAAAAAAAACATAAAAAACCTGTTGCCGATAAAGGAACAGGTTTATAATTAAAACTGAAAAATATTAATCTGCCAAAATAATAGCTTTATTATCTTTCATTTCCAGCACTCCACCTTTAACAGGATAGAAAAGGACATTTGTACCCTCCATTCTAAAATCCTTGGGAAGATTTTTAAGAAATTCCGCATCGGATGTTGCTAAATTTATCTTAACCTCACCCTCTACCAAAATGGAAACAATGGCTGCATGATGGTTTAACATCTGAAACTCCCCTTCTATTCCGGGTACTTCTACAGCTTCTACCTCTGCGTTAAATACGATTGCTTCCGGAGTTACTATTTCTAAATACATATTATTTGAGTATTGAGTATTGAGTAGTGCAGCTGTTCCTATTATATCCTGGATACTCAATTTTAATTTTAAGCTTCAGCCAACATTTTCTCACCAGCCTCGATCGCATCTTCAATGTTCCCCTTAAGGTTAAAAGCAGCTTCAGGAAGGTGATCTAATTCCCCGTCCATGATCATATTAAAACCTTTTATTGTTTCTTTGATATCAACCAAAACCCCTTTTAATCCGGTAAACTGCTCTGCTACGTGGAATGGCTGGGATAAGAAACGCTGTACACGTCTTGCACGGAAGACTGCTTGTTTATCTTCTTCTGAAAGCTCTTCCATTCCCAGAATCGCTATAATGTCCTGAAGTTCTTTATAGTGTTGCAGCAACTCTTTAACTCGTTGGGCGCATTTATAATGTTCAACCCCCAAAATTTCAGCAGATAAGATCCTTGAGGTAGAATCCAATGGATCTACAGCAGGATAAATACCAAGTTCCGCGATTTTACGGGAAAGTACTGTTGTCGCATCCAGGTGGGCAAAGGTTGTAGCCGGTGCAGGGTCAGTTAAATCATCCGCAGGCACGTAAACCGCCTGAACTGAGGTAATAGATCCATTTTTCGTTGAGGTAATACGCTCCTGCATTGCTCCCATCTCGGTAGCTAAAGTTGGCTGATATCCAACGGCAGAAGGCATACGACCTAAAAGCGCGGATACCTCAGAGCCAGCCTGGGTAAAACGGAATATATTATCTACAAAGAAAAGCACATCTTTCCCCTGACCTTCTCCAGCTCCATCACGAAAATATTCTGCTATAGTAAGCCCCGAAAGGGCTACTCTTGCACGTGCTCCAGGTGGTTCATTCATTTGTCCAAAAACAAAAGTTGCTTTTGATTCTTTTAAAACGGATTTATCAACCTTGGAAAGATCCCATCCTCCTTCTTCCATAGAATGCATAAATTCGTCACCGTATTTTATAATTCCTGATTCCAACATTTCTCTTAAAAGGTCATTTCCTTCACGGGTTCTTTCACCAACTCCCGCAAATACTGATAAACCACCGTGACCTTTTGCAATATTGTTGATCAATTCCTGGATCAATACTGTTTTTCCAACTCCGGCCCCACCAAACAATCCGATTTTTCCACCTTTTGCATAAGGCTCAATTAGATCTATTACCTTAATTCCGGTGAATAATACTTCTGTTGAAACAGATAAATCCTCAAATTTTGGTGCTTCCCGGTGAATTGGCAACCCATCTTCACCTGTTTTAGGCAAATTGTCCATCCCATCTATGGCATCTCCAATCACATTGAACAAACGTCCAAAAATATCTTTTCCAATTGGCATTTGAATTGGAGATCCCGTGGCCACTACTTCTACTCCACGGCTCAATCCATCGGTTGAATCCATGGCTATGGTTTTTACCGTATTTTCCCCAATATGGGACTGAACTTCCAAGACCAGTAAGGAACCATCTTTTCTGGTGATTTCCAGGGAATCGTAAATTTTGGGCAAATCGGCATACTCTGAGTTGAAAACTACGTCAACTACAGGGCCAATAATTTGTGCAACTTTACCTGTGATTTTAGACATTATCTAATCTTTAATTTTATAATCTTTAAAATTGAATTTGAAAACTCCCTGTAAATCAAAATATTTGGCGGTCATTTTCAGGCCGCAAATATAGTTTTTTTTAATTTAAAAAAATAATTGCTTTTTTTGAATTTTTTCATTTTTGGAAATGAAAAGCCCTCCAAAATAGGGAGAGACTCCTTATGTCAATTAGCATACCTAATCTTTATTACAAATTGAGAATATGAAAAAATTTGACCTTTATTTTGAAAATTATTTACTCCACTGTAACAGATTTTGCCAAATTACGTGGCTGATCCACATTTCTTCCTAACATAACGGCTATATGATATGACAATAGCTGGAGCGGGATCGTGGTTAATAAAGGGGTTAAGGATTCTATGGTTTCAGGAATTTCTATAACATAATCTGCCAAAATCCTAACCTCCTCGTCTCCTTCAGTTACTATCCCTATAATTTTTCCTTTTCTGGATTTAATTTCCTGAATATTGCTTACCACTTTGTCATAATGACCTTTTTTGGTGGCAATTACCACCACTGGCATTTGTTCATCAATTAAGGCAATAGGCCCATGCTTCATTTCTGCGGCCGGATAACCTTCGGCGTGAATATAAGAAATCTCTTTTAGTTTTAAAGCGCCTTCCAGTGCCACCGGAAAGTTAAATCCCCTTCCCAAATACAAACAATTTGGCGTATTCTTATATTTATCCGCTATTTTTTTAATATGATCGTTGGAGGTTTCCAGAACCCTGGTGATCTTTTCTGGAATCCTCTCCAATTCCTGTAAGTGAAATCTGAACTGGGAATCTGAAATTGCACCCCTATACTTAGCTAGTTTTAAAGCCATCATAGTAAGTACGGTAATTTGAGTCGTAAATGCTTTGGTAGAAGCCACTCCAATTTCCGGTCCTGCATGAGTATATGCACCGGCATGGGTTTCACGGGAAATGGATGATCCTACTACATTACAAACCCCAAACACGAATGCGCCTTTCTCTTTGGCAAGCTTTATGGCCGCCATCGTATCTGCCGTTTCACCACTTTGAGAAATTGCAATTACCACATCATTTTCATAGATCACCGGATTTCTATACCTGAATTCCGAAGCGTATTCGACCTCCACAGGTATCCTTGCCAGATCTTCAAAAATGTATTCTGCAACCAATCCCGCGTGCCAGGAAGTTCCGCAGGCAACAATAATAATTCTTTTTGCATTGGCCAGGCGTTCAATATTATCATCTACCCCAGACATTTTTACAATGCCTTTATCCACCAACATTCTCCCACGGTAGGTATCCTTAATAGCATTGGGTTGTTCATAGATCTCCTTCAGCATAAAGTGATCATATCCACCTTTTTCTATTTGTTCAAGGTTCATTTTTAATTCCTGAACATAGGGATCAACCAGGGAATCATCCTGGATCTTTCTTACTTTAATACCCCTGTTTCTTCGAATAACGGCCATTTCACCATCTTCCAGGTAAATCACATTGCTGGTGAATTCAATAAATGGAGAAGCATCCGAAGCGATAAAAAATTCATCCTCTCCAATTCCAATTGCCAATGGACTTCCGAGACGGGCTACGATAAGTTCGTTTGATTTCCTTTTGTCAAAAACCGTAATGGCATAGGCTCCTATGGTTTGGTTAAGGGCGATTTGAACCGCCTTTCCCAACTTGACATCTTCCTTGACCATAACATCTTCAATAAGGTTTATCAAAACCTCGGTATCAGTATCAGATTGAAAGTTATATCCACGTTTGACGAGTTCCTTTTTAAGGGCTGAATAATTCTCGATAATCCCGTTGTGAATTATCACCAAATTTCCCGAATTGGAATAATGAGGATGTGAATTTACATCATTTGGGATCCCATGGGTGGCCCATCTGGTATGACCAATTCCTATATTACCCTTTGTTGAAGTTCCTTCTTCAAATTTCACTTTGAGATCTGCAACTTTTCCTTTTGTTTTACAAAGATTTAGATCCTGCCCATCGAATAAAGCAATTCCGGCACTGTCATATCCCCTGTATTCTAGGCGTTGCAATCCGTTTAAAACAATGGGATATGCATCCCTATACCCAATATATCCTACTATTCCACACATATCTTAATTACTTGTTTCTGTATAAAAAATATTTAATTTAAGCCTTTTGGAGACATCTGCCGCCAGATTTCCAAATAAAACCGTTCCTTCCGGACTGATTACTGAAGCCGCAGGAATTCTGTTGATCCCGTCTAAAGGAGTTCTCAAGCCTGAATTTCCAATTAGATTAATATTTTGAGTAACCACCAGACCTAATCTTACATTTGTAGAATCCTTGTTCAGGATTCTGTTCACATGTTCTGTAATCCTTAATTTATAACTTATTCCGTTTTTGTCCTCATTCCTGACCAACCTCCCGGAATGTGACCCTACTGAATTTAAGGGAGCAGCCTGATCAAAAGTTTGATCAAAACTATAATCGATCAATGGTTCATTAGTGTCTAAATTATATAAGTAAATACGCTCAGGCTCTTTCTCCCCGCCTTGTATTTTGTCCTGGTTGACATAGAATGTCAAATTAGCTTCATTAATAAGCCAGTTATTAGCCCTTAACTCCTCGATCTCGGCCTGATCTTCAAAAAGTTCAATAACAACCATGCTCCCTTGCCCACCTTTTATAAAAAGATTTTCGGCACCAATCTCAGGATTAACCGATTCTATTTCAGCTAAAATTTCAGATGGAAGTGCCTGAGAAAATGTATTTACCGTATTGGGGCCAAAACTCAGTTTATAGGTGTTTGGCTCCTCTATCATTTCAGTTGTATCCCCATCTGCATCTGAATCGGAAGTATCAACCACAAGATTTGTATAATAAAGTATGATTTCAGCTACTGCATCTGTTGATTGAGGATCTGTGAAATTAAGGAGCGCCATGGTGCCATTGCCATTTACAGCTTCCGCTTCAAAATACAAGCCCCTGATAAAATTCCTGAAATTGTTGTTATTTGACAATTCAATTGAACCCTGCTTGTCAAGTATATTTTCCTGAAAAAACGGAGCTGACAAATTAACCCTTAGTCGAGGTTTTGCCCGAATAGTATCAATCTCCCCACTTGAATTTTCTTCCAAATAAATAACTTCCCGGGCAGAAGGGGTAAAGCCCTCATTCACATATAGAGGATCCCCAATAAGGCTATTTTTAAACAAATCACCCTGGTCAGAATAATATTTTTGTCTGGTTTCAAAATTGTCCTCGGGATTAAAATCGTTCAGAAAAAAATTGGAACGACTTATTTTTAGTTTGAAAGGCATATTCCCATAAACCGAATCAAGTCTATATACAGGATTCCCCAGATCATTCAGTTCGATTTGTGTATTAAAATAAGGCAGGGTCAAAACAACGCTATCCAAACTTGGTTCTGTTCCAAAATCTGGATTAATGGTAGTCAAGGAAAGTTGGGTAAGCACATTTGCCGTTTGCTGTCCATATGCCGGATCGGAATAAACTCCCAAAAGGCTGGATGTCATATTATTGGTTTGTACTGCACCTAAGTTTTTACTATATGCAACTACTTTTGCATCATAGCGTGGCAAGGAATCCAATTGTCCCCCAATAAGTTCCCCTCCCAGAGTATTAAAATCATCATCGCAGGAAATAAATGCTAAAACCATAAGCATTGCTAAAGTTATAGAGCTCAATCTTTTCAAAAATATCATTCGGTGTGGGTTACTTATTGTGATAAAACTTGGTTGTAAAATTCCTGGTATGCCGGGGAAAATTCTTCCGGAGACTTATAATCCAATACGGGTTTTTCCTGCTTTCTCAAATATTTTGTCAGTTCATCCGGAATATTATCTCCGCCTATAATAATTGCATCAGAATTATCTATGGCGGTTTTCATAATATTGTCGTAGGTTGGCTTCTTGAGATGCTTTACATTTTCCTCTTCTAAACCGTCAAAGAGCACTTTTTTATACATGTTTTTATCTAACGCTTCATCAAAACTTTGATTGTACACGGAGGTCACAATTTTTGCATCAGAAAATAAGGGTTCATTCCCATAATAATTCCTGAGGTAAAGTGGCAATAAAGAAGAAAGCCATCCGTGAACGTGAATAATATCCGGCGCCCAATTCAATTTCTTAACCGTTTCAATGACGCCTTTTGCAAAGAAGATGGCGCGCTCGTCATTATCCGGGAACAGATTCCCATCTTCATCGGTTAACGTTGCCTTTCTTTTAAAATAATCCTCATTATCAATAAAGTAGACCTGCATCCGTTCCTTGGGAATTGATGCTACTTTAATAATTAATGGCATATCCAGGTCATCAATTACCAGGTTCATTCCTGATAAACGTATAACTTCGTGCAGTTGGTGCCGCCTCTCATTGATATTTCCGAAACGAGGCATAAAAATTCGAATCTGACCTCCCAGGCCGTTTACCATTCTGGCGGCTTCAAAAGACATAGATGATATCTCGGTTTCGGGTAGGTAGGGTATTACTTCAGATGATACGTACAATATCCTCTTATCTCTCATAGGTATTTTGCTTTTGCGAATAAAAAACATGCAAAATTACAAAAATTTATGCAGTTTGCCAGTAATATCTTAAGTTTGCACCCTGTTAATATTATAATAAAATGCAGATCATAAAAGCTAATGCCAAGCTAAAAGGCTTGGTAGCAACAATAAAACACGATGGAGGCACCATTGGATTAGTTCCAACAATGGGGGCTTTACACGAGGGTCATCTCTCTTTAATTAGGCAGGCAGCCTCTGTTTGTGACTGGGTAGTGGTAAGTATTTTTATCAATCCGACACAATTTGACAAGCCTCTGGATTTACAAAATTACCCACAAACTATTGAGGTGGATATTGCCTTATTGAGGGAATTGAACTTAAATATTGTTGTATTTTCCCCGACTGCCTCTGAGTTATATGACGATAAAATTGAAGCTGAACATTTTGATTTTGATGGAGTAGAGCTGGAAATGGAAGGAAAATACAGATTCGGACATTTTGACGGGGTAGGAACGGTCGTAAAAAAACTCTTTGAGTTAATACAACCTGATAAGGCATTTTTTGGAGAAAAGGATTTTCAGCAACTTCAGATTATCAGGAAATTAATTGAAAAGACTGGGCTTCCTGTAGAAATAATAGGATGTCCTATTAACAGGGAATCCAACGGGTTGGCGAGAAGTTCCAGAAATGAACGACTAACTGATGAAATGCGGCAGAAGGCTTCATTCATTTATCAAACCCTGCAAAAAGCAAAAGTGAAATTTGGCACAGAAAGTGCGAAACAAATAGGCGATTGGGTTGAAAATGAATTTAAAACACATCCATTTCTGAAACTGGAATATTTTGAAATCGCCGACAGCAATTCGCTTAAAACAGTTGAAACCAAGCAGTTAGAAACTCCCTACCGCGCTTTTATAGCCGTATATGCCGGAGAAGTCAGACTAATTGATAATATTGCCTTAAATTATTAAATTTACATTATGCAAATTCACGTAGTCAAATCAAAAATACACCGCGTAAAATGTACCGGAGCCGAGCTAAATTACATCGGAAGCATCACCATTGATCAAGATTTGATGGATGCAGCCAATATTATTGAAGGCGAAAAGGTACAAATTGTAGATAACAACAACGGCGAACGCCTGGAAACCTATGCCATTCCGGGACCAAGGAATTCCGGTGAAATCACAATAAATGGTGCAGCCGCCCGAAAGGTTGCAAAAGGGGACGTTTTAATCCTGATAACCTATGCCATTATGGAGCTTGAAGAAGCTAAACTATTTAAACCTGCATTGGTTTTTCCTAATGAAGAAAACAATCTCTTGAACTAATTTTTGAATAAAACCACTAAAAAAGTCCTGAAGATTACCCTCCCGTTAATTTTGGGAGTTTTTTTGATTTGGTATTCCACCAAAAACGCAACTTCTCAAGAAAGGCAGGAGCTTTTATCTAACATAACCTCAGCCCATCCCGGATGGGTTTTGCTATCTATGCTTTTTGGACTGTTATCCCACCTTTCCCGGGCCTATCGCTGGAAATTTTTACTGGAACCTTTGGGCTATACACCAAGATTTCTCAACAGTTTTATGGCGGTAATGGTGGGTTATCTGGCCAATTTCGGAATCCCAAGATCCGGAGAGGTGCTTAGGGCCGTAACTATTTCAAGTTATGAGAAAATCCCTTTTGAAAAGGCTTTTGGAACCATTATTTCAGAGAGAATCGCCGATTTTATTATGCTTTTGCTGGTTATAAGTCTCGCATTGATCCTGCAAACAGAGTATCTCCTGACCTATTTTGAAGAAAACAATATCAACCCGTTCTTTACAATTGCAGCTCTGTTTGGTATACTCGCCATTGGAATCCTCATTTTAAAACAAATAAAAAAATCTAAAAAAGGAATTTTGCTGAAGCTTAAAAATTTTGCGAGAGGATTATTGGAAGGAATGCGAAGTATTCTAAGGATGAAACAAAAAGGAGCTTTTCTGTTCCATACTTTTTTTATTTGGGCAATGTATATCTCGATGTTCTACATTTTAATTTTTACTTTACCTGCAACATCCTCACTTTCTTTTGGAGTGATAATGGTAGGATTTGTGGTAGGTTCCTTTGCTATTTCTGCGACAAATGGCGGAATTGGGGTTTATCCTATCGCAATTGGTGCAAGCTTGTTGCTTTTTGGGATCAGTAAGGAAGCCGGGGAAGCTTTTGGATGGATAACCTGGGGCACACAAACCTTTCTGGTAATCATAATAGGTGGCCTTTCCTTCCTTTTCCTTCCTATTTTAAACCGTCAAAAATAATAACTACCTTGTGTATAGTTAACTAAACCTCAACTATGCATAAAAAACTACTTTTCCTGCTTATTTTTATTGTGCCAAACCTGTTTATTGGACAAACTATTTATAAAACCCTCAGCTCTTCAAAATTAGGAGAAGAAAGGGAATTGAAAATCCAGCTCCCCAGAAATTACGATCAGAATAATGAAAAAAGATATCCGATCTTGGTAGTTCTTGACGGAGATTATCTATTTGAACCGGTGGCCGGGAATGTAGATTTTTACTCTTATTGGGAGGATATTCCTGAAATGATCGTAGTAGGCATCAACCAGTCCACTTCCCGGGATTCCGATTCATTTTATGATAAGCAAACCTTTTTGCCCGCCGATACGGGAGCTTCTTTTTTTGAATTTATCGGCATGGAATTGATCCCTTTTCTTGAATCCAATTACAGCACAGCTCCTTTCAGGGTAATCATGGGGCATGACCACACTTCGAATTTCATCAATTATTATCTCTTAAAAGAAAATCCACTGTTTCAGGGTTACATAAATTTAAGCCCGGATCTTGCTCCTGAAATTGAAACCCGTATATTCAATTCGCTTCAAAAATCACTGAATCCAATCTGGTATTACCTTGCAACTTCTTCCGAGGATATTCCGGCACTAAAAAAGACAATTCTAAATTTTGATGGCCAATTAAAAAAAATAGATAACAAAAATATTCATTATAATTTCGATAATTTCAAGGATGCCTCGCACTACACCTTAGTGGGAAATGCGGTCCCAAATGCTATCGAACAAATTTTTGAAACATATGGGCCTATTTCGGTTCAGGATTACAATAGAGTGCTCCTGCAAACCTCGGTTTCCTCCTTCGATTACCTGGTGGAAAAATATGAAAACATACGTATACTCTTTGGAATTGACAAGAAAATAAGGCTGAACGACTTTATAGCCATACATAACGCTATGGAAATAACAAAGACTTGGGAGCAAATGAAAGATCTTTCAAAACTGGCCCAAATACATTACCCAAATACAATGCTCGCTACTTATTTTGAAGCGCGTTACGAGGAGGAAACAGGCAATCCAAAAAAAGCGATGAGGATATATCAAAATGCTTACGGCCAGGAACCTATTGCATTTCTGAATATTGAGTTTATGCTTGAAAAAGCAAATCAAATCAAAATAGATTTTAAATATTAGAGCATTTTAAATACACCCTTCAAATTCGTTTTTTCAAATTTATGGCCAAATCAAAAACTACCTTTTTCTGTCAAAATTGCGGCACTCAACATTCAAAATGGCAAGGCCAATGTTCCACCTGCAAGGAATGGAACGCCCTAGTGGAGGAGGTCTTGCAAAAACCTGATCAAAAAGACTGGAAAATTCAGGATTCGAGAGAGTTAAAAAGAACGGCCAAACCCCTGAAAATTTCAGAGATCGAGGTGGGTGCTGAACCCCGGTTAAACACGAACAATGTTGAACTGGACAGGGTTTTAGGCGGTGGAATTGTTCCCGGTTCACTCATACTCTTGGGTGGGGAACCGGGAATAGGAAAAAGCACCTTGCTCTTGCAAATTTCATTGAACCTTAAGCAGAAAACACTTTATGTGTCAGGAGAGGAAAGCCAGCAGCAAATAAAAATGAGGGCAGAACGCATCAATCCAAACCCTGCCAATTGCTATATTTTGACTGAGACCAAAACTCAAAACATCTTTAAACAAATAGAAGCAATGCAACCTGAAATTGTAATTATAGATTCCATTCAAACCTTGCACAGTGATTATATCGAGAGCTCCCCTGGAAGTATTTCCCAAGTCAGGGAATGCACCTCTGAACTTATAAAATTTGCGAAAGAAACCGGCGTTCCGGTGATCCTGATCGGACATATCACAAAAGACGGTAGTATTGCAGGACCAAAAATTCTAGAACATATGGTGGATACTGTTTTACAATTTGAAGGAGATCGAAATCATGTGTACCGCATTCTCCGGGCCAAAAAAAACAGGTTTGGATCTACCCACGAACTGGGGATTTACGAGATGTTAAGCAGCGGATTGCGTGAAGTTTCAAACCCCTCTGAAATTCTGATCTCAAAGAATGACCAGGGCCTTAGTGGAACTGCCATAGCAGCTACTCTGGAAGGCGTTCGTCCATTGATGATAGAAATACAGGCTTTGGTGAGTTCCGCCGTTTACGGAACGCCTCAGCGATCAACAACTGGATACAATGCAAAACGTCTCAATATGCTGCTGGCTGTTTTAGAGAAACGTGCGGGCTTCCGATTGGGGGCCAAAGATGTTTTTTTAAATGTGACTGGCGGAATTTCGGTGGACGATCCCGCTATTGATCTGGCAGTAATTGCCGCGATCCTATCATCAAATGAGGACATATCAATTGAAAAAGATATTTGTTTTGCTGCCGAAGTTGGACTGGCCGGAGAAATTCGTCCTGTTCCCCGGGTGGAGCAGCGTATTATGGAAGCTGAAAAACTTGGGTTTGACACCATTATGATCTCAAAACAATCTAAGCTTCCAAAGAACAATTATATCATAAAAATTCAAAAGCTTGCCAGGATCGAAGATCTGGTAACTTTCCTGTTTGGATAAATCCCCGGAGAGCATAAAGTTATATTCTTTCAAGGAATCTCTTTATTCCATCAAGGTGCAGGGTTGGGAATGCTTTGGTGAACCTGGTTGATCTCTTTTACTACCTCCTCTGAAAGATGAACATCAATACTCCCTATGTTTTCTGAAAGTTGATCCATCGAAGTAGCGCCAATAATGGTACTGGTCACAAAAGACTGCATCTCTACAAAGGCCAGCGCCATTTGAGCAGGACGCAAATTGTGTTTTTGGGCAATTTCACAGTACCTTAAAGTTGCCTCTGAGGCCTGGGCATTGGAATATCGGTTGTACTGTGGAAACAAGGTGAGACGGGCATTGTCAGGATTCTTATTCAAATATTTTCCGCTAAGCATTCCCATTCCCAGGGGGGAATAAGGGAATAAACCGATGTTTTCACGGTGATAAATTTCGGTAAGCCCAATTTCATCTGTTCTGTTCAACAAATTATACGGGTTTTGAACAGTGCTTATTTTTGAAGCTCCCTTTCGGGCCTCTTCCGCACAGCGCATGACCCCATAAGGTGATTCATTGGAAAGCCCGATATACCTGATTTTTCCGGATTTAATAAGTTCATTTAAATAATACAAAACCTCCTGGAAATTGTCTTCCCATTCTTCCTCAGGATTTCGAAAATATCCACGCTGTCCAAAAAAATTGGAATTGCGCTCTGGCCAATGCAACTGGTATAAATCCAGATAATCTGTTTGGAGTCTGGTCAGGCTGTTATTTATAGCTTCAGTTAAAGCTCTCTTGCTAAAACCTAAATTTGGGCGGATATGAGCAACCGCTTTTCCCGGGCCGGCAATTTTTGAAGCCAATATTATTTTATCCCTCTTTCCGGTCCTTCTTAACCAGCTTCCAATAATTTTCTCAGTACTGCCCTGGGTTGCCTTAGCTGCAGGAACAGAATACATCTCTGCAGTATCAATAAAATTAATTCCCTGCTCGAGGGCATAATCCAATTGCTGATGTCCTTCAATTTCAGTGTTTTGTTGTCCCCAGGTCATAGAGCCCAAACAAATTCTACTCACTTCCACATCGGTATTCGGTAATTTTGTGTATTTCATCTTAAAAAAAATTTATTTGTATATCGGTTTCAAACGCTTCAATTGTAAGCCAAGGTTATAAAAATTTTAGTTCATTAGACCTGATAACAAGCTTTTTTTGAGCGCAGGTATTTTGGGAGGCACTGTGGTAGAGGAATGTGAAAAGTAAAATAATTATTAAAGTATACCTTTGAGTCTTAGTGGACAACCCTATTCATTACCGCACAGACACTAGAGGCAGAAAGGATTATATAGATTCTATTGAAACTCTGAGGGCAATCTTTTTACAGAACAAAAGCATTCCCAGATATTCTTTAATGATCTATTGCTAAATATAGTTATTGAAAATTTTCTTCTGATATAAAGAATCTTTTATAAAAAAATTTAATGTTTTTTGATATATTTGAGAAATCAGTTATATAAGTTGAGAAATATTCATAAGGAAAAGACTTTCTATTCTCTCAAAATACTCTAAAATCACCGGCTATGAATAAGATTGCAGTTATAGGTCCTATCCCAAGAGATACTATTATTACCCACAAAATCGAAACCATTCAAAAGTATGGTTGTGCCACTCACCCGGCCATAGCATTGGCAAAGTTAATGCAAAATACCGGGGAGGTGATCATTATTTCCCATATTCACAAAAAAGACCATCAGGCCATTGCCGATCTTTTTTTGCCATATCCAAATGTAAGTATTGAAGGACTTAGCAGTGAACAGGACAGAGGAACCGTGATAGAACTTCGGTTTTTGGATCAAAATAACCGACGTGAGAAACAAACTGCATTTATGAATCCTATTTTACCGGAAGATGTCGCTCCTTTTCTTAATTCTGATGCTTTTGTTTTTGTACCCATTACGGATTTTGAAATTTCCCTGAGCACGCTTCAATATATTAAAAAAAACAGTAAAGGAATTATCATTTTTGATGCCCATGGTCCAACAACTGCCTTGAATATCAATGGGACCAGGGAGCGAAAATATTGGATAGACCAAAATGAATGGCTTCCTTACATCGATGTTTTAAAAATGAATTTGGAAGAATCACAATGTTGTTGGTTTAAAAACGAATATTCCATTGAGGAAATGGGTCATCTCGACGAATCCAATACAGACCATCTGGAGGATTTTGCTGAGTACGTTTTAAACAAGGGAGTTAAAATTTTGTATGTTACCCTGGATTCCCGCGGATGTGTCGCGTATTCTTTAAAGGCCGGAAAAATTCACGAAGATTGGATTGATTCCATTCCCGTAACCGAGGTCATAGATACCACAGGATGTGGAGATTCCTTTGCCGGAGGATTGGCTTACGGATTTACGGTTTATAACGACCCGGTAAAAGCGGGGCAATTTGCCAACACTTTGGGAGCATTCCGTACGCAGGGCAAAACCTATGATGTCTTTAAAAATTTGGAAGATACCATTTCGGTAATTAATAAACATTACTCGTGATAAGTCCTTTTGTTAAGCTATATTAGATATGATTTAAATTAATGTGAAAAATAAAATTTTTTAGTGCAACTTAGAACATGGGGAACCATCTACCCTGTTCAGGGTTATAATTGCTGCTAAGACACGAAAAATAAAAAGGTTCACAAACTTTCATTATTTCAATTTTAGGCAGAAATTTTGTAAATAAGTAGTGGTTAAAATTTAATGTTGTATTTATTACCAAAACTATTCATTATTAAGTTTAGTTGATCTTTAAGGTTTTGGAATGATTTATATGCATCAAAATCTAATCATTGATATTTTATTCTTTTCCATAGAATTTCTATCAAATTTAATTCTGGTTAGTACGGTGGCAGAAAATAAATCAGTACATCTTTTTCTTTCCATTCTTCGATTTTAGCCATAAACTTCTTTGATTTAGAATAGGTGAATTGTCTAGAATTACAACCGTTTTCTTTAGAGTTTGTTCTACAAATTTTTCCATAATACAAATAATTTTATCCGAGTTTAAGGTGGTTTCAATGGTTTCAAAATAAAGTTCGTTTTTCCGTGTCATTAATCCAACCACACTTAAACTCTTGCCTTTAGCAGCAGGTAATAATATTGGGTTTTCCATTGTTTGCCAGACATAAGGTACATTAGGGGTACCTCCAAAATGACTTTGATCACCAAAATACAAATCAATATATCCGCTATCTTCCAAACTCTTTAGTGTTTCAATTTCCGCTTGTTGAATTCGAAATTGAGCTTCGTTTCGTTTGGCTTTTAAAGAAAGTCTAGCTCTTTTCCATTTATATCCAAGTATCTTTTAAAAAATTCTGTAATGTCTTTTTGCAGATTTTAATATTGTGATTTTCTTCAAAATAGGTTAATACATATTTTAAATTTCTATTATGAAGTTCTAATTGTTGGATAACCTCTTCAGAATAGTCCTTTAACAGTGTTTTTGCACCTCCCCCCTCTGCTATAGTAAGGGAATCAACCCCTTTTTTAGCCAAGTTGTCAAACCAATGTTCAATAGTTCTGCAACTGACATTAAAAATAGAGGCCAAGTCATTAATCCTACGTCTTTGATATGATAAAATAAGACATTGACTACGTTTTCTAATGGTTCTATTTGGGCTCTTTCGATAAAGGTATTCCAATGCCTCAATATCTTCTTTTTTAAGAGTTATGTATCTCATTGTAAGATACATATACGAATATTGTCACATACGAACAACAAAATATGACACTGTTTTTTGAATATCCGGTTAACGTCCACTGGCTGTAATGCTCGCTATTACTAGCCTCTCAAATAATTTGTCTCCAAAATACCTCCTATTGAGCTTGTATACGAACTCATTGAGGTATAATTGCAGGTATTTTTTCTTGATTTTGTGGTAATTGCCAACGAAATTCCTTTTAGGATTGCTGATTGCAATGTGTACCCATTTCAGGGTTTCCTTGGTGGTCTGTTCACTCGATTTTTCGGTTATATGTAGTTCTACATAATCTGCGATGTCAACATAGGAGGTGCTTCGGTCGGTAAAGACAATCGTCTGTTCACCATCAATGGCATTTTTTAGGGTATTGTCGGTCCCCTCAGACTTGTGATCATCCAGCACCTTTGCCTTGAAATACCTGCAATGTCTTTCCACTTTACCTGTTTGTAGGTCCTCCAAGATGGTACTTTCAGTCATCACCATCAGATTGGCCTTGCTTTTGCTGCCTCGACCGGCTTTTTGGGTTTGGTGATCTTGTTTGCTTGCCTCAATTGTAAAATAACCTTCATCCATTTCGATCATACCTTCCAAGGTATAGCGGTCATCCCTTTGTCCCATCCCCTTTCTCAGTTTATGGACCATGGCCCAGACCGGTTCATACCGCTTTAGCCCCAGTTGCCGTTGGATTTCCTTACTGGAAAATCCTTTTTTCGTTGCGCTCAAAAGTAAAATGGCCTTGTACCAGGTCATAAAAGACAACTTGGAATTTTCCAGGATGGTGCCACTGCGCAAGGATAGTCTTGCTTTACAGGACTTACATTGGTAGCTCCATTTATTTTTGAGCCAATAATGGTCTGTCGACCCACAGCGGTTGCAGACAACCCCTTCCTTATCCCGCTGTTCCTTGAAATGCAGGCGG
>JBGSWA010000439.1:0-2640 GCA_041752645.1 Gillisia sp.
TAACCACATTCACCCCGGCGGCCCTGCCTTGAAGCGCCTGGTCGGCGGTAGCAACAGGTAAGCTGGAAATTTCCTCTGCATTTATTGAGGAAATAGCTCCTGTCACTTCCGCTCTGCTTTGAGAACCATATCCCACCACTACTATATCATCGAGGGATTCGGCATCAGGTTCCAATACCACGGCAATGGTATTTCTACCATTTACCGGTATTTCCTGGGTACTGTAACCCACATAACTAAAAACCAGAACTGCTTCGGGATTTACTCCATCAAGGGAGTAATTTCCATCGAAATCTGTAATGTTTCCTTTACTGGTCCCTTTTACCGAAATATTCACCCCTGGTAAAGGTCCATTTGCATCGCGTACTGTTCCATTTAAAGTAATTCCATCCTGTCCAAGAGCCCCTATACTAAATGAAAGGAAGACAAGCAGGAAAAAGAGCTTAGAATTTTTAATTCTCATAAATAATTTAGATTAAAATGAATATTTAAATCTTCCCTCATTCTTATAAATTTGAAATCCTAAACATCAAAATCCCTTTCTCATGAATCTGAAAATTCAGATTCATGAGAAAGGGATTAGAAACGAAATCGTTTTAGCAAAATGAGTTTGATTTGATCTTATAGTCAAATGTACTATCTATTTTCAGATGGGAAAAATAATATTTGTTAAATTTTGCTTTTTATTAATAAACAGGAATACTTCCTAATTATCGGAAATATCCCTATTTTTTGAATGGATTTAAGCGATTAAATATGAATATCTATTTTTGGGTCTCCTTTTACCTATAAGCAAACCTGGCGACTTTATTTCGCGGAACAACAGGTTTGTATACAAACTCAATAGGAGAAGTTTCGGAAACGGATTATTTGGGAGCCCCGATTCCTGACTCCTCTTCTCCTAAAGGCTCATTACCCTGGCTCTTTGCCAAACCACCGCCAGGTGGCTTGATTCCTTCCCCGGTAAGGCGCCATTGCCAGGCCTGCCTGCCATCTTAATTTCAGCTCAGAATGTGTATTAAATGCCCTCCGTGCTTGCTTGTCACACTAGGAAAGCTTGCTAAATCCCAAGAACATCCAGTTCAGACTGGTTGCTGCCGCTTATTAAAGCTCACTCTTAAATTTAGCTCAAACCATTAATCCAGTTATTTTAACTCCCCACTCCCGGGAGCACCAGGTGTTGCATCTTTTCCATGAGCTTCGCGAAGCTGTCCCTGTTTTGATCGGATTTATCCAAAATCCTCAACTTTTTATAGGAATAGTATCCATCGTTCTATATGCTGAATGAGCTTACATGAATTTATCAAAATCCAATTCATATTGCATTGCCTTCAGGATTGTTCATTAATTCGTTTAACCATTGGCAGGGCTCAAGAAAACACCCGCTTATTTCACCAGATTTTTAAAAGCTGATCCAAAAATTAAATAACTGGTATTGCCACCAATTGTACCCTCGTTTTGTCCCCAGAGAAATGGCCAGTCGTCGTAGTTTTCGAAGTGATCGGGTTGCCTGAATAATAAACCCGGAGCAACATTGCCCGGAATAAATGAAAAATCAGCCCTGTTATTTCCATAAAAGACTTTTTTGGGACGAGCGGCACCCACAGTTGCCACTAACGAATAATTGTGATAGGGATGGCTGCCAAAAAGCCAGTTGGTGGCCTTCAATGCATGGTTGGGATCGATAATATCAGGGAAATGTGTGTTGGCAAAGCAAATGGTAGTTCCAAAATTTACAACTTCTCCGCTTCCGGCCCAGTTGCCAAGGCCGATTGGAACTCCGTAGGGATTATCCTTTTCCAGCCCATCGATGTAATCTTTATACCTTAATACATGCGGACGGAGCTTTTCTTTGTAGGATGCGTCCATGTGCGGGATGCCATGTAGTGCAGTCAAAATAACAAAACTGACGTTGCGATCCAGAGCCGGCCATAAAAGTTCCTGAAATCTAGCAGCATATTTTTGCTCCCCTGTAGAGATGTACAGTTGAAGATTCGTGGAAATATCTGCAACTGTTGCCCAATCCCTGCCAGTACTATCCTGCGGCTGCTTGGCAAGTAATCCTGAGGCTTCCTTTAGAAGTCTTTTTGACTGGAACAGCGCTCTTTCCGAGAGATCGTCGTTATATCCCTTTAATGCACGGCTCGCTGCGGCAAACATGGTTGCCGCCCTGAGATCCAGGCCAGGATTTCGGCTTGTAAATGCCCACATATCATCCTTAACTCCGCTAGAGCGACCGTCAGGGGCTACCTGGTAAGGGCCCAGGTTCGGATTATATGGAAGGCCGTCTGTTATTGAGGCTGCGTCCCCAAGGTGATGGTAATTATCGAGAACAGAGTTTGAGAGGGTTTGTGCCATGTGGCCGATAATCTCTGCCTGAGCTACCAGTTGCAAGGTTCCATGTTCGATAAACTGCAACACATCTGGGGTGCCATCCGGACGGTGAAGATCAACATAACGTTGTTTCTGATCGACAAAAGTCTGATCGCGCAGGGGTTTGAAATATTCCCAAGTCTGGACAAAGTTCTGCACCACCCCAATGTTCGATCCTGATTCGATATCAAAATCTCCAGCATCGAAAAAACCGCCTATGTTTAATCCGGGGATCAATTCCAGCGCTTTATACTTGGTATCGGTTGT
>JBGSWA010000440.1:0-6704 GCA_041752645.1 Gillisia sp.
CAGGTCTCATAGTATCATAGTTATTTTTGCCATATTAAGTTGCCTTGGTTTCCTTGCTTATGGTTTCATCGGACTTGGAAAATTTGTCGAGATCTTTATCCCCTGGGATATTGTATCGGCCTACATCCCTTTTGATGTTCCTGCAGAATACATCCCTCATTTCTACGGAATAATTTTCACTATGTTCGCGGTATTTTATTCAATTATAGGGGGGATGTCCGGGATCGTATGGACAGATCTTTTGCAGTATTCAATTATGACGATATCCTCTATTGCCATTGCTGTCATCGCCTGGCAGGCATTAGGTGAGAATTCTTTAAGTGTTCCTGAGGGATGGTTTGACCCCTTGTTTGGGTGGGAACTCGATATAGATTGGACAGGAATAATCGAGGAAGTGAATGATAAAATTGCATCAGATCAATACTCCCTGTTCGGGCTCTTTTTTATGTTAATGGTCTTTAAAGGAATTCTTTCCAGCATAGCCGGTCCTGCTCCCAATTACGACATGCAAAAAATCCTTTCTACAAAATCTCCTCTCGAAGCAGCAAAAATGAGTGCTTTTTCCATAGCAGCTCTAATTCCTACCCGATATCTAATGGTAGGTGGTTTCTCGGTCCTTGCAATTTTATTTTACGATGATCTCAGGCTTGAAACTGCCGGAGTCCTGGATTTTGAGAAAATATTACCTGCGGCCATTGAGCAATTTGTGCCGGTGGGATTGCTGGGTCTCTTGCTCGCAGGTCTCCTGGCCGCCTTCATGTCTACCTTCGCTGGCACCTTAAATGCTGCCCAGGCCTATCTTGTAAATGATATTTATCTGAAGTATAAACCGGATGCCTCTTCTGAAAAAATAAAGAACATGAACTACGGAAGTGGGATTGTAGTGGTTTTGGTAAGTATTGTTTTAGGATTCTTTGTTCTGGATGTAAATTCAATTTTACAATGGATCGTCTCTGCCCTTTATGGAAGTTATGTGATTTCCAATACCTTGAAATGGTACTGGTGGAGATTTAATGGAGAAGGTTATTTCTGGGGAATGGTTTCCGGAATTATACCTGCGATGATCTTCCCCCTTATCACCGACACCCTGGACCTTTATTATTTCCCGGTTATCTTAATAATCTCTATTGTGGGCAGCATTGCGGGAACTTATTCAGCCCCTCCTACCGACGAGGTAATATTAAAAGATTTTTATAGAAAAACCCGCCCCTGGGGCTTCTGGAAGCCTGTGTTGGAAAAAGTGAGGCAGGAAGATCCGCAATTTGCAAAAAACACAAATTTTAAAAGGGATATGTTCAATGTATTGATTGGGGTAATAGCACAAACCCTGCTGGTAGTGATGCCGCTCTATCTCATACTACACAAAAATATTCCCTTTATAATCTCAACAGCTATCCTACTTGTATGTGTATTTATTCTGAAGAAAAACTGGTGGGATCATATTAAAAAGGAACCAGATATCAATATCAAGTAAACAACATATATGATCCAAACCAATACAAAACTGTCATGAAAAAAATTCCTCAATATAATGAGTTGGTGAAATCGCATACCGATTTTCTGCAAACTCCCAATCAACCTACGGAAGAATCTAACGGAATAGTACAGCGATATAAAAACCCCGTGATTACAGCTCAGCATGCTCCCCTACCTTGGAGATATGATTTTAATGCAGAGACAAACCCGCTGGGACTGGAGAGAATAGGCATTAACGCTGCCTTTAATCCTGTCCCTATCAAGTGGAAAGGCAAGTATCTCCTGGCTGTGAGAGTGGAAGGGGTGGACAGGAAATCTTTTTTTGCCATCGCCGAAAGTCCCAATGGCACGGATAATTTCAGGTTTTGGGAAAAACCAGTGGTATTACCCCAAACGGATCAAGCAGATACGAATGTGTATGATATGAGGCTCACAGCCCATGGGGATGGCTGGATCTACGGGATATTTTGCACCGAAAGCAAAGATCATAGCACGGAGGATACAACGGCAGCAATAGCAAATGCGGGAATTGTACGGACCAAGGACCTGCTTATCTGGGAGCGGCTCCCGAACCTTATTTCTAACTCCGGCCAGCAACGAAATGTAGTATTGCATCCAGAGTTTGTGAACGGAAAATATGCGCTTTACACAAGACCTCAGGACGGATTTATAGAAGTAGGAAAAGGAGGGGGAATTGGCCTGGGGTATATCAAAGACCTTCAAAATCTGGTACTGGAAGATGAGAAGATCATTAATCATAAGAAATACCATACCATCTATGAAATGAAAAACGGCCTGGGCCCGGCACCTATCAAAACAGAAGAAGGCTGGTTGCACCTGGCCCACGGGGTAAGGAATACCGCCGGGGGTTTACGCTATACCTTATATCTTTTTATGACAGACCTTCAGGATATTTCTAAGGTAACCTACCAGCCGGCCGGATATTTTATGGCACCCAACTACAAGGAAACAGTGGGAGATGTTCCCAATGTGCTTTTTGGGAACGGATGGATCGCAGAAGAGGACGGGAGGGTATTTATTTATTACGCATCCTCAGATACCCGCTGTCATGTTGCTGTTTCTTCGGTTGAAAAAATGCTGGATTACGTAAAAAATACCCCTCGGGATGGCTTAACATCAGCGGCTTCAGTAAATGCCATTATAGAACAGGTCAATCGAAATAAGGAAATTGAATAATGAAAAATCAATCTCAATATTACTCCGAAATCGCTTCCGAATTAAATAATATCCTGCAGTACTGGAAGGATTTTTCAGTAGATAAAAGAAACGGGGGGTTTGTTGGGCAAAGAGATCATTATAACAGGGAAATTACAGGGGCCAATAAGGGGGTTATCTTAAATACCAGGCTGCTTTGGACATTTTCGGCCATTGGAAATTTTAAACAGCAGGGAGAGATGAAATTTTATGCTGATAGAGCTTTCCTCTATTTAAAAGATCATTTTAAAGACCGAAAATACGGGGGGATTTTTTGGGAACTGGATGCCGAAGGAAATCCTGTGAACAGAAGAAAACAAATCTACGCTCAGGCTTTTGGCATTTACTCACTTTCTGAATATTACCTCTTTTCAAAGGAGCCGGAGGCAAAGGAAATGGCCATTGCGTTGTTTAAACTACTAGAGGAGCATGCGCTGGACAGATACCAGAATGGTTATTTTGAAGCCTTTCAAGAAGACTGGACCCCTATTGAGGATATGCGCCTCAGTAAAAAAGACAGGAATTCTGCCAAAACCATGAATACGCATCTTCATATCCTGGAAGCTTATACGCTCTTACTAAGCATTACCGATGACACACAGGTAAAGAAGGCGCTGGAAAACCTTGTTCTACTTTTCCTGGAGAAATTTTATAATGAAAACAATCAACATTTTCAATTGTTTTTTGATGAGCAATGGCACCCGGAGGGAAATGTAATTTCCTATGGACATGAGATAGAGGCTCTTTGGTTACTCATTGAAGCGGCGAAGGCTGTGAGAAATAAAAACCTTCTACAAAAAACAAAAGAGGTTGCCGTAAATATCTCCAATACCTTTTTAAAAGAAGCCTATGTCCCCCATGCAGGTATCATAAATGAAAAGGATACCGAAACCGAGAAAGTGGATAAAGACAGGCACTGGTGGCCACATGCGGAAGCGATGGTAGGCCCACAATATGCCAGTGAAATCTCAGGAGAATATAAATTTCAGCAAGCGGCTATGGACATCTGGAATTTTACAAAGACTCATATAATAGATCATACCAACGGGGAATGGTTTTTTAAAATAGACGAAAATAATTCGCCTTATAAAGATGAAGATAAACTTGGGATGTGGAAATGCCCCTACCATAATTCGCGGGCATGTATCCAATTGCTTAAAAATAGTTAATTATGAAAAGTTCCAAATTTTTAGTGTTCCTGCTTTCAGTTATAATGGCAGTGGGTTGTAGTAAAGATGATGCTATTTTTGAGGAAATAGAGGTAGTAGAGACTCCGGAAGAACCAGAGCCAACTCCGGAAGAACCCCTGGAAACGGCTTATTATCCCGATGCGGGTGATGCCCGGTTTTATATGGTAGATCCTGATGCTACCCTAGAAACTGTGGCCCTTTTTTATCATTTAAAAAATCTTTCCAAAACAAATTTCGTGGTTGGACAGCAGGATGCCTTCAGTTCCTTTTATGGCGGTTTTTCGGGAGAATCAGATATGAAGAAGCTCACAGGGAACGACCCCGGGTTGCTGGGTTCAGATTTTATGTTCATAACCGATGATGCCAACAATGGCCAGGCTGATAACTGGTTTTACCAGCAGGAACAAATGATCATTGAACACGCTATAGAAGCTTATAATAAAGGCATGATCAATACCTTTACCTGGCATTTAAGGGAACCTTATGAAGGATTAAATTTCTATACCAGTGAGATGACAGAATTTCAAAAACAGAATGCTTTTAGAAGTATTCTGCCTGGGGGTGCCAACCATCAATATTATAAAGAAAAGCTACAAAAGCTGGCACAAGTTGTAAAAAGCATAATAGGAAATGATGGCTCACTTTCCCCTGTAATCTTTCGTCCATTTCACGAATTTGATGGCGATTTCTTCTGGTGGGGAGCTCCGTATTCTACTGCTACAGAATTTAAGGAACTGTGGAGTTTTACAGTTACCTACTTACGCGATGAGCTGCAGGTTCACAATATGTTATATGCCTATGCTCCAGATAACAGCTACACTACCAAAACAGCCTATTTAAGCCGGTATCCGGGGGATGAATACATTGACATTCTTGGTATGGACAATTATGGAGATTTAATCCCGCAGGATGGAACTGGTCTTGCTCTTGCGTACCAAAAATTAAAAGTAGTCTCCAACCTGGCAAAGGAGAGAGTGAAAATTGCGGCAATGACAGAGACCGGATATTTTGTCGATGCGCAAAACCTTTTGCCTCCAGCGTTTTATTCAGAAAAATTATATGAGGTTTTAACGGGTGATGATGTAGAAATCGGATATATGATGTTCTGGCAAAATAATGAAAACACTTATACCATTCCTGTTCCAGGTGTTGCAGGCGAAGAGGATTTTAAAATTTTTATAAACAAAGCTGAACCCGTTATTTTAAATGAAAGCCCAGGGTTTTATAATTTATCAAATTAAAATGAAACACTTATTTTATTTTCTGGCCACCCTTATTTTACTGAATTCCTGTAGTTCCCTAAAAAAAGTGGCGCTGGCCAATGAGCCTGTTACGATCTCCAACGGGAAGTTTTTAAAAGGGAATAAACCCTATTATTTTGTTGGTGCCACCTATTGGTACGGGCCGTTAATTGCGGCAAAAAATATTGGGGACCGGGAAAGGCTTAAAAAGGAGCTGGACCTTATGAAAGAAAACGGAATAAACAACCTGCGCATTTTGGTGGGGGCGGAAGGAGGAAATGAAGATTTCCAGGTAAAACCCGCCTTGCAGCCTAAACAGGGAGAATATAACGAAGATCTTTTGGACGGTCTGGATTTCCTGATGGCAGAAATTGAAAAAAGGCAAATGTATGCAGTGCTTTACCTAAACAACAACTGGATATGGTCCGGAGGGATGTCTGCATACCTGGAGTGGAATGGTTATGGAGAAGTGGCCAATCCATTCCTGGAAAAATACAGCTGGGATGATTATTTTGCCTATACCGAACAATTTCACACCTGTACCCCGTGCGGGGAAGCTTTTAAAGAGCATTTAAAGTTTATTATTGGCAGAACTAACGCTTACACCGGTAGAAAATATACCGATGACAACACGGTGATGTCATGGCAGGTAGCCAATGAACCCCGCATTTTTACAGAAAATGACAGGGAACCATTTAAAGACTGGCTGAATGAAGTGGTAAGCCTTTTAAAAGAACTTGATCCCAATACGCTGGTTTCCACAGGAGCTGAAGGGAAGGCAATTTATTTACAGGATATTGATACCTACCAGATGCTGCATTCCAATCCTAATGTGGATTACCTTACAATGCATATGTGGCCCAAAAACTGGCAATGGTATTCTACGAAAGATGAAATAGAAACTCTGAAAACTTCTATTAAAAATGCCAATGATTATATAAACGAGCACCTGGAGGTTGCTCAAAGGCTTAATAAACCCATTGTGATTACTGAATTCGGCTTTCCCCGGGGGCAGGAACGGCTCGATTCGGACGCCTCTGTTGATAACAGGAATACTTTTTATGAGGCCATTTTTAAAAGACTGGAACACAGTTTTAAAACCAGGGGAATCCTGGCCGGAGTGAATTTCTGGGGATTTGGTGGGTTTGCAGATACCAGCGGGCAGGTAAACGGAAAATGGAAAGCAGGCGACGATTTTAGTGGCGATCCACCACAGGAGCCGCAAGGGCTCAACACCGTTTTTGCTTCCGATCTCGAGACGCTGCAACTTATCAGGAAATACAATAAAATGTTTCAGGAGTGATTTTAATACTTAATTATTTTAGCTAAAGTTGAATTTAGGTTTTTACTAAATGGTTGCTTATTTTTTTTAATTTTTAACACTAATCTAAAATGGAGGCGACATTTTTGCCATTTGTCAATTGAAACTCTACATCTAAACCAGCTTTACAAAAATCCTTTTTAATAAAACGGACCTGAAACTTGTTTTTTGAGACCAATAAATTTGATAAAAAAACCATCACCTCTTTTTCATTCCTTGCTATATAGATTTAAAAATGCTATAAAATATTTGCTTGATCCT
>JBGSWA010000441.1:0-7849 GCA_041752645.1 Gillisia sp.
GAGGACGATCAAAACGCCCTGAATTTTGCGGTAGCGGCATCTTGTTTAAAACACACCATTAAAGGCGATGCAAACCTGGTAACCGTTGACGAAGTACAAAAATTAATGGGAGGAGATTCCTCCGGTAGGGTAGCAAGATAACTAATTATGATAGTAGATAGCTTAAAAAATTCCAAGAAATACATTGGTTTGCATCCATTGTTTGCAAAAGCATTTGATTTTATAATTCAAAAAGATTTATTAAATATTGAAAATGGAACGGTTCAAATTGCAGAAGGGTTAAAACTTATTGTGAGTAATGGTCTGGGAAAAACCAAAGAAGCAAGCCTGGAAAAGTTTGAGTGTCATGATAAAAATATAGACATTCAGATATGTGTAAATGGTATTGAAACCATTGCCTGGAAGCCAAGAGAAAAATGTGAGATCCCAAATGGAGATTATAATTCAGAGAAGGATGTGCGTTTTTATAACGATGTACCTGATATGTATTTTCAGTTGACAAATAATCAGTTTGCAATTTTTTATCCAGAAGATGTTCATGCACCGATGATTGGAAATGGAGAAATAAAAAAATTAGTATTTAAAGTCAAAATATAAAATAGCAACACTTAATTAACTAACATGGCACAATATACAAGAATAGAAGTAGCGATTGAAATGAAAAATTCGGGAATAATTCCTGTGTTTTATCACAAGGATCTTGAGGTTTGCAAAAAAATCATCACCGCCTGTTATCAGGGTGGGGCCCGGGTATTTGAATTTACCAACCGGGGCGATTTTGCCCATGAAACCTTTGGGGAACTAAATAAATATGTCACCGCCAATTTGCCGGGAATGATCCTTGGGGTTGGGTCTGTCATAGATGCTGGAACCACCTCTCTATACCTTCAATTGGGGTCAAATTTCATAGTTTCCCCCATATTAAATCCCGAGATGGCCAGGGTTTGTAACCGACGTAAGGTTGCCTGGGCACCGGGCTGCGGTTCCCTAACGGAGATTTCGTACGCGGAAGAACTGGGAGCTGAGGTAGTGAAGATTTTCCCGGGTTCAGAAGTTGGAGGTCCTTCCTTTGTAAAAGCGGTCAAAGGCCCTTTTCCCTGGACCAGTATCATGCCCACAGGTGGGGTTAGTCCAACGCTGGAAAACCTGACCCAGTGGTTTGATGCGGGCGTGCATTGTGTGGGGATAGGCTCCCAACTATTCACTAAGAAGGATGATGGTTCCTACGATTATGACCAGGTAACCAAGGTGCTGGGAAATGCCATAAAAATTGTGCAAGACTTAAGAGCATGAAAAGCATAAACTACAGGGGATTATTGCCGAAAGCATTGTTTATACTGCTGCTATTTTTCATAATATCTTGTGGAAAGGAGAAGGATGTAACATTAATCAAGTTAGGACATGGTTTGAGCGTTTCTCATCCGGTGCATAAGGCCATGGAATTTATGGCGGATAGATTAAAGGAGAAATCGGGTTCTACTGTACAGATTGAAATTTATCCTAATCAGCAATTGGGAACTGAGCGGGAGTGTTTGGAACTTTTGCAAATAGGGAGCCTGGGGATGACAAAAGTTTCCACAGGGGTACTTGAAAATTTTGTACCAGAGCTAAAAGTTTTTGGATTGCCCTTCTTATTCAGGGATAAAGAACACCGTTATAAAGTTCTTGAAGGGGAGATAGGAGAGAATTTATTGGATGCGAGTTTGCCTAAACGATTGAAGGGATTAACCTTTTATGATGCGGGGAGCAGAAGTTTCTACAGCAAAAGTCCGATGGAAAAACCGGAAGATTTAAAAGGTTTGAAACTCCGGGTGATGGAAAGCACCACCGCGATGGATATGGTTACAAGTTTAGGTGGGTCCCCCACCCCAATTGCGTGGGGAGAATTATACACTGCCTTGCAACAGGGAATAGTGGATGGGGCCGAAAATAACCTGCCCAGTTTTTACCTTTCCAGGCATTATGAGGTTACTAAATACCTCATGCTCGATGAGCATTCGGCACTTCCGGATGAATTATTAATAAGCAGATTAATTTGGAATAAACTTTCCCCGCAGGAGCAGAAATGGGTAAAAGAAGCTGCGATGGAATCTCTGGATTTTCAAAAGAAAATTTGGCAGGAAGCCGAGCTGGAGGCCCTTCGCGAGGTTCAGAAAGCAGGGGTAATCGTTACAACCCCGGACAAGAAAGATTTTATTGAACTGGTAAAACCCATGTATGAAGAATTTTCAAAAGATCAGAAAATAAAAGAATTAATCCAGGCTATTCAGGCGGTAGAATAACCGCTTATGAAACATCCAATTGGGACAAAATTTATCATCTCTTGGAAGGAGCTTATGGATGTTACATATGACCGGGAAAACAATAATAAAACAATATGAAACAAAAATTAGATAAATTATTAGGTGGATTCCTGGTAATCTTATTGGCCAGTATGGTTTTGGCCGTATTATGGCAGATATTTTCGCGGTATATCCTCAATTCCCCCAATTCCTACACCGAAGAAGTGTCGAGATTTTTATTCATCTGGATTGGAATTTTGGGAGCTGCATATGCCTCCGGACAACAGGACCATCTAGCCATAGATATTTTACATCATAAATTAGATGAACTCAAAAGAAGAAGGTTAAAAATAGGAATAAACGTTCTTATAATTTCATTCAGTTTGGTAGTATTGGTAATCGGAGGTGGAAATTTAGTGTATGTCAATTACGAATTAGGTCAATTTTCCGCTGCCTTAAACCTGCCCCTTTCCTTTGTTTATTTAGTAGTTCCCTTAAGCGGGATACTTGTAATAGGATACAAAGTCAATGAAATAATAAATTCAAAAAAATATTTGGTATGATGTCAGAGGTATTAATTTTGGTGCTTTCTTTTGTAATCCTTTTGGCAATTGGAGTGCCTGTAGCCTGGTCCATTGGAATCTCAAGCGTGCTTACTATTTTAGCATCTATAGATTCTTTAGCTGCTTTCACCACAATTGCCCAGCGAATGGCCACTGGACTTGACAGTTTTTCCCTGCTTGCAATACCGCTGTTTATTTTGGCGGGGCAAATAATGAATCAGGGAGGGATAGCCAAGCGACTGATCGACTTTGCCAAAGCACTCATGGGTGCACTCCCAGGGGGACTGATTTATGTCAATGTGCTTGCTGCCATGTTATTCGGGGCAATATCAGGTTCTGCGGTGGCGGCAACCTCTGCCATCGGCGGGATATTGGGCCCACCTATGGAAAAAGAGGGGTATTCAAAAGAGTTTGGAGCTGCGGTAAATATCACCTCCTCTACCACGGGTTTGATAATTCCCCCTTCCAATGTACTTATTGTTTATTCCCTGGCAAGTGGAGGCGTTTCTATTGCCTCATTATTCCTGGCGGGATACCTTCCGGGAATTCTAATGGGTCTCGCCCTTATGTTAGTGGCTGCTATTTGGATTAAAAAGAAAAAATATCCTGCAGGAAAACGCAGTAGTCTTAGACATATTTTTGTAACCTTTCTGGATGCACTTCCAAGTTTACTATTACTCGTTGTGGTAATAGGTGGTATTGTATCTGGTATTTTCACAGCAACCGAAGCCTCGGGAATTGCGGTGCTCTATACCTTGGTTTTGTCTTTTATCAACAAGGAATTAAAAATAAGTAGTTTGCACAGAGTTTTTCTTGGATCGGTTGGGACTACTGCGATAGTGATGTTGCTTATTGCAACTTCCATGAGCATGTCCTGGGTTATGTCTTATGAGAATATCCCGCAGGCAGTAAGTACTGCGCTGTTGGGATTGAGTGATAATGTTTTCGTAATCCTGCTCATTATTAATTTATTGTTGCTTTTTGTAGGGATCTTTATGGATATGACTCCTGCAGTGCTCATCTTCACACCCATATTTTTACCTGTGGTCGTTGCATTAGGTGTGGACCCGGTTCACTTTGGAATTATCATGATCATGAATTTATGTGTGGGGTTATGCACACCTCCGGTAGGCTCAGTCCTGTTTATCGGGGTTAGTGTTGCCAAAACCAGCATTCAAAAAGTCATAAAACCGCTGCTGCCATTATATTTGGCCATGGCCATAGTACTGCTGCTCGTAACTTTTGTGCCACAAATAAGTTTATGGTTGCCAGGATTATTTGAATAAAGAATTTACTGAAAGGGAAACAAAATTAAAAATATTATGAAAAGATTAAACAGAGAAAATGCAGGAATAACCCGGGAATTACCAATTAAAGTAATTCAATTTGGGGAAGGGAATTTCTTAAGGGCTTTTGTCGATTATATTATTGACAAACTCAATACCGATGCCAATTTTAATGCAGGCGTGGCTGTTGTACAGCCCATTGAAGCAGGGATGGTAGAAATGTTGGACGCACAGGACGGATTGTATACCTTGTTTATGAAAGGTGTAAAAAAAGGAAAGGAAATTCAGGAAAAACGACAAATTTCATGCATTCAAAAGGCAATTAATCCTTATATAAATTACAATGCCTATTTAGAATTGGCCAAGGAAGAGGAACTCGGGTTTTTAATCTCGAACACCACAGAAGCGGGGATTTCCTTTGATGAAAGAGATACGCTTAATGGCTATCCTCACAGCAGTTTTCCCGCCAAGGTTACGGCATTATTATATGAGCGCTTTAAACATTTTAATGGGGCGACAGATAAAGGCCTTTGCATTATTCCTTGTGAGCTTATCGACCAAAATGGCAATATCCTTAAAAAAATTATTTTACGCTATGCCGAACTTTGGAATCTGGAGGAAGGTTTTGTAAGCTGGATTGAAGCTAGTAATAGTTTTCACAATACCCTGGTTGACCGCATAGTTCCGGGATATCCCAGAGACGAAATAAAAGAATATCAAAGTGCGTTGGAATTTGAAGACAGACTAATTGTAACTGCTGAAGTGTTCTTCCTTTGGGTAATTGAGGGTGATGATAAGTTGAAAAGTAAGATTCCTTTTGATAAAATTGATGACGATGTATTGATTGTGGACGATATTGAACCTTACCGAACCAGGAAAGTCCGTATCCTGAATGGTGCGCATACCACGATGGTCCCTTTTTCCCTGCTTTATGGAAATGAAACCGTAAAGCAAACCATAGATAATTCCTTTACCGGAGGTTTTGTGGAAAAGGCGGTATTTGAGGAAATAAACCTAACTCTTGATTTATCTGAAGAAGAATTAAAAGCTTATTCGGAAGAGGTTTTTGACCGTTTCAGAAATCCGTTTATCAAGCACCAGCTCACCAGTATCGCACTGAATTCTATTTCGAAGTTTAAAGTAAGGGTGCTGCCCAGTCTTTTGAGCTATCAAAAGAAATACGACAAACTCCCGGTGCATCTCACCTTTGCCTTTGCTTGTCTGATTCGTTTTTACAAAGGGGAATGGAATGGGGAAAGCCTCCCGGTTCAGGATGATAAAGCTGTTTTGGAAAACTTAAGGGTGATATGGGAGCTGCACAGTTATAAGGAAATTTCACAAAAAGTATTGCAAAACACCAGTTTTTGGGACACAGATTTAACAGAATTGCCAGCATTACAGGAGGGAATTGCATTAGCACTGGAGCTTATTGAAAGCAAAGGAATAGAAAAAGGCTTTAAAGATTTTGTGAGTAGAGTAGGGGAATTTCAACCAAAAGAACAATAAATATTGACGACTATGAGAAGTAAATTGATAAAGGTACACCCGGATGACAATGTGGCCATTGCGCTGGTGGATTTAAAAAAAGAAGAAGCAATAAGTTTTGAAGGAGAAGAAGTTGTTGTTTTGTCTGATACAAAGGCAAAGCATAAAATCACCATGGTGGATTTGGCTCTCGAGGACAAGATTTATATGTACGGGGTTTTGGTTGGAAAAGCCACTACTCCCATCAAGCGGGGGGGTGTTTTAACTGTTGATAATATTAAACATCAAAGCAACCCTACTTTTAAAAAGACGGAAACCACCCCCTGGAGGGCACCGGATATTTCCAAATGGAAAGACCGCAGCTTTATGGGATATCATAGACCGGACGGGCAGGTTGGAACCGCAAATACCTGGATCTTTTTTCCACTTGTCTTCTGTGAAAACAGAAATATAGAGCTTCTGAAAGAAGTTTTTGAAAAGGAACTCACCTTTCAGAAACCCAATCCTCAGCGCAACTTATTGCGTAACTTAATCAATAATAAGGGGCCGGAGGAAGATGTAGTTGTTGAAACTGAGGGAAAGGATGTCTTTGAAAATATAAAAGTGAAATTTATCTTGCATCAGGGTGGCTGTGGTGGAATCCGTCAGGACTCTGAATCTCTGGCCCGTTTATTGGCCGGATATGTCAACAATCCCAATGTTGCGGGAGCCACGGTACTGAGTTTAGGATGCCAGAATCTGCAGGTAGACACCTTTAAAAACGCATTAAAAGCGATTAATCCCGATCTTCAAAAGCCAGTTCTTATATATGAGCAGCAAAAATTGGGAACGGTAGATGAAATGATGGCTGCCATTATTAAAGAATCCTATGAAGGCATCAAAAAGGCGAACGAAGTTAAACGAACTCCGGCTCCTCTCTCAAAATTAAAACTGGGATTGGAATGTGGTGGTTCCGATGGTTTTTCCGGGATATCTGCAAATCCTTCCCTTGGATATGCCTCGGATTTGCTTGCTGCCTTAAAAGGCTCCCCCATACTTTCAGAATTCCCTGAATTATGCGGGATTGAACAGGAACTTGTAAACCGGTGTGTAGATGACAAAACTGCCAACAGGTTTATGCAACTTACCAAGGCATATGAGAAATCTGCAATTGCTTCCGGTTCAGGCTTTGATATGAATCCTTCTCCCGGTAATATAAAGGACGGGTTGATTACCGACGCAATGAAATCGGCCGGAGCAGCTAAAAAGGGAGGAACTTCTCCAATCGAAGATGTTTTGGATTATGGCGAATATGTCACTAAGCCGGGATTAAACCTTCTGTGCACCCCGGGAAATGACGTTGAAAGCACCACCGCGATGGTTGGTTCAGGAGCTAATGTGGTGGTGTTTACCACTGGCCTGGGAACTCCTACCGGAAACCCGGTTGCACCTGTTATAAAAGTGTCTTCCAACACCATTCTGGCCCAAACCATGCCTGATATTATAGATATTGATAGTGGTCCTGTTATAAGAGGAGAAAAGACTATTGAGGAAATGGGAGAGGAAATTTTAGAATTTATAATTCAGGTGGCCAGCGGGAATGTGAAATCCAAGGCTGAACAATTGAACCAAAATGATTTTATTCCCTGGAAACGAGGAGTATCACTGTAAGGGTAATTTCCTATTAGAAGAATCTCGTATATAAAGTTCGGGAGCCAACACTACCTTTTTCTCAATGGTAATTGTCTGGCTCCCTTTTATTTGTTCCAAAAATACCTGGGCGGCAATTTTTCCCATAGTTACAGGAGTCTGATCCACTGAAGTAATTGGCATTTCCATATATTTTGTGAAAGGTTCATTGCTAAATCCAACTACACATACCTCCTGTGGAATACGAATTTGCCTGCGTTTAAGCTCTTGTATGGCACCTAGGGCGGTGTAATCCCCTGCTGAAAATATTGCATCCGGTTTTTCATCCAATTCCCATAACCGGACAATTGCAGACGCGCCCGATTCTACCTTACTATTGGTTTCGATGATATACTCCTGAATAAATTCAAGTTTGTGAGCCTTTAAAGCTGCCAGATACCCTTTATACCTGTTTTGGTATATTTCCAGGTTAAGGTCTCCCGCCAGGTGGGCAATCCTTTTACTGCCCTGAAGGATAAGATGTTCGGTAGCCAAATACCCTCCCTTAAAATCATCGAGTGTCACAGAACTTACACCGGGGATTTCTTTTTTCCTGTCAAAAAAT
>JBGSWA010000442.1:0-5624 GCA_041752645.1 Gillisia sp.
TACCTTGTTTGTTCAGGCTCTTGTATGCAACAGGGCTTCGTTTAGGGGAAGCTGTATCACTAACATGTAGTGATATTAATCTTCCTGAAAAATACCTACTGCTTCGAAACAGTAAAAATGGTAAAGAAAGAATTGTTCCCATATCAGATTCACTCACCGAAGTCTGTAAAGATTACCTGGACTGCCGAAAGCGTTTTCCTTTGCGAAGAACAACAGATCTATTTTTTGTACATCCAAACGGTGAGCAGTGCACACCTCGTCAGGCGTATAGGTGGTTCAGAAAAATTTTATCTAAAACAGGCATACCTCATAAGGGAAAACATCAAGGGCCGCATATCCATCATCTAAGACATACGTTTAGTGTTCACTCACTCGCAACAATGACTGAAGCTGGCCGCGATATGAATTATTCTTTACCAATATTGTCTACTTACCTCGGGCATCAATCTGTTGCTGCCACGGATCGGTATGTTCGATTAACTGCAGAAATGTATCCCTCCATTATAGCAAATGTGAATAAAGCCTTCCCACTATTTTATCCAGAAATCTATAAAAAGTAAAACAATGAAACAAAATAATTTTTCTAAAAGCCTCACTGACTTTTTAACTAAATACCTGCCTGCTGAAAGAGGCATGAGTTATAATACGATAGCATCTTATAAAATAACATTCATTTTACTCTTATCTTTTATGCAAGAACAAAAAGGAGTAGAAGCGCAGAAATTAATGTTCAAGCATCTGACAAAGGAATGCATTGAACATTTTTTAAACTACTTGGAAACAGTTCGAAAGTGTAGTGCCTCTACACGCAATACAAGGCTTGCGGCTTTACACTGCTTCTTCGCTTATGTTCAATATGAATATCCAGAGCATATTGATGAATGCAGAAAAATACTGTCAATCAAAGTGAAGAAGACAAAGCGGGAGTCTATAAATTATCTAACTGTAGAAGGCATAAAACTATTGCTTGATCAACCTGATTTATCAACAAGCAAAGGCATACGTGATCTTGCCATGCTGGCACTGATGTATGATACAGGCGCTCGTGTGCAAGAAATCATAGACCTTACTCCTTCCAGTCTTAGATTAGAAAAACCTTACACCATTAAGTTGATAGGTAAAGGAACCAAAGCCAGGATTGTCCCACTCATGGAAGAACAAGTGGTGCATTTAAAACACTACATGACTATAAATAACTTGTTGGATGGTAACAGAAACTTGTACCCTTTATTTTATAATTATAGAAAAGAGAAATTAACCCGTGCTGGCATTACTCATGTTCTTCATCATTATGCGAACATGGCAAGACAGAAAAATACAGCACTGATACCTGATAAAATCAGCCCTCACTCTCTCAGGCACTCAAAAGCAATGCACCTTTTGCAAGCAGGTATTAACCTTGTGTATATACGGGATATACTTGGCCATGCATCTGTAACTACAACTGAACTGTATGCAAGAGTGGACTCTAAACAAAAACGGGAAGCAATAGAAAATGCATTTGTGAACGTTGTAAAGAAAGAAGCTCCAATGTGGGTAAACAACGAAGGATTATTACAGTGGCTGAAGAATTTTTAAAAAATTTATGTAAAGTAAAACAGCTTGGCACCGTTCAATAATAATGCTTTGCAGGTTTTGCTTTACATAATCTTTTACTTTCCATAACCATTATTATGTAAAGCTTTACATAACAAAGGGGAACGGATATTTATTACTGCTAAATTGCCTAACTATATCAAAGTGGGGAATGATGATTTGATTGAACAGTATTTATTTTTAACTACTTCCCATGATGGTGGCGGAAGCATTACCGCAGCCTTTACTCCCGTTCGGATTGTATGCAACAATACTTTAAATGCAGCCCTTCGCAACCATAGCAATGCCTTTAAAATCAGGCATACCGCCAATGCCAAAGAACGTTTGGAAGAAGCCCACAAACTGATGGGAATTACTACCCAGTTAAGCAATGAACTGGAAGGTATTTTTAACCAATGGGCAAAGGTTCGTATTACAGACCCCGAAGTAAAAAAGTTGATTCAAATGGCATTGGTGCCTAACAAAGAAGTGTTGCAAAATATACAGGCTGGTAAGGATGATGAACTATCAACCTGTTTTAAAAACATGACCGATGCAGCTTTTGAATATGCTATGACCAATGAAACGCAACAATTGGAAACGACCAAAGGCAGTTTGTTTGGTGCTTACAATGCTGTTACAGGGTATTTTCAAAATGTAAGAACTTACAAAAATGAAGAAGCAAAACTGAAATCTTTATTATTTGGTGGTACTGGACAATTGAGGGCACAAAAAGCATTTCAACTTTGTGAGAGTTTTGCAAAGGCTGAGTTAATGGAATTTTATAATTAAGATTTTTAAGGGGCAAACAAAAAAGTTTGCTCCTTTTTTATTAAGACTTTTAAAGCCCGGAAACGAGCCACGCCTGAGGGCGTGGCTCGTTGGTGACCGGAAAGACCGTTACAGGATGTGGTCAGTTTATAGTATTGTCTGTAACTTTCCAACAGTAGAAAATCAGGATACTCTTTTGATGTTAATTTAGTGAAACTCGAAAAAGATAGTTGCTATCCAACCCATGAATAATTTTATAACCTTTTATTCAATTCTTCACTTCCCGTAATTCTTTTACGCTGGCTTTTAATTTCCTTACGGCCAAAACGATAGGTAAAACTGAGTTTAAACTGGCGGCTTTCCCATCCGCCGCTGGCATCCATATACAGGCCACTGAAGTTGCTGATACCCCGCCATTGCATGCTGTTGAAAATATCACTCACCGACATTTTAATGGTTGCCTTATCCTTCATCAAACGCTTTTGCAAACCTGCATCTACTCCCCAAAAAGCCCTGTTTAAAAAAGTGCCCCCCCAAATAGAAGGCGAATTATAAAAGCCCGATACTTCCAGTGTGATTTTTTTAGGTAAGGTGATGGTGTGCTGATTGAAAAATCCATAAGAAGTTACTGCTATATTACTGATACGACCAGGGCCAAGGTTTACCCGGTTGATTAAACGGCTGCCACTTACGTTAGCATATACACTCCACCATTTGGTAACGTTAAACGGATAGCTGATGTTAATGTAAATATTTTGTTGCGTACCGGCATTACGTTGCTGAATAAAATTTCTTTTACCTTCTACGGTGTCTGTTATTTGTGTAGAAAAATCTGTTGTGCGGCTATATCCTACTGAGGTGTTTAATGTGTATTTGTATGTGTGGGTAAGGCTGATGCTGTTGGTATATTCCGGCTTTAAAAACGGGTTACCTTTTTGATAGCTAAGTTCATCAATTTTACTTTCAAAAGGATTCAGGCTTGGATAGCCTGGCCGGTCTATGCGGCGGCTATAGTTCATGTTAAGGCTGTTATTGGTATTTAGCTGGTAAGAAACACCCAAGCTTGGAAAAAAATTGGTGTAAGTTCTTTTGATTTCTTTATCAGCCAAAGTACTTGCACCCGCAAGCGTAGCTTTGGTGTTAGTTTGCTCTGCACGAAGTCCAGCCTGTACATCCCATTTATTAATTTTTCTTTGGTAGTTTATATAGGCTGCATAAATATTTTCAGTAAGAGTAAATTTATTACTACGATTGCTGTCTATTATATTTTGTTGGTTAATGACATTAGAAAAATCAAATCCATTATTGGTGGTAACAAACGAAGCTTTTATTCCGGCGCCCAATCGGCCGCCAGCTAAATTCTGTTCGTAATCAGACTTTATTGTAAACAGATTGATGTTCCTGCCGGTAAGAATGGTATAGTTTTTTTCTTCCAGTATAGTTCGCAGGTCGGGTGTTTTGTACTGGTTGGGTTGATAGCTGTTATTGTTAGTGGTAAACACACCATAATCCACATCCGTATTCCATTCATGTCCGCTGGTGTCTGTGTAATGATAGTTGATGTTGAAATTGGCATTTAGCTTTTTCCCGTTGGAAGTATTGTTTGCTACCAGGGTGTTGCCGGGTATTTTTGTAATGAGAGATAATATTGGTGTGGAGGCTTTATTAACGTCATCCCATGTATCGGCGAATAAACTAACCAGCGTTCCAATCGTACTCATTTTATTTATAAAGTAATCAAAACCAACTTTAATATTTTGTCCGCTGGTTCGACTGAGGTTATTACTTTTTTGGTCATAAATGCTATCTGACTGCTCCCGGTAAAGATTGATATAACCTTTATTTTTACCCCAATTGTTGCTGAAATTGCTAAAAATGTTTATTTTTTTATTGCGGTAATTAACGCTGAAACCTGTGTTGTATTTTGAAAAAGTGCCAATGCCATAACCTGCATTTGCATTACCATTTAAACCATAGTTTTTATTTTTCTTTAACCTTATGTTGACGATACCACCGGTGCCGGCTGCATCATATTTTGCTGAGGGGTTTTTAATTAATTCGATGGCTTCAATATCTGTACTTTGCAGGCTGCGTAGAAAAGAAGACATTTCTTTACCTGTTAGCGGTGAAGGTTTATTATCAATATAAATAGCCACACCGTTGCCAAGCAATGAGACATTGTCATTATTATCAATCACTACACCGGGGCTCTTCCGCAGCAAATCGAAACCGGTATTTCCAATGGCATTGATAGAATTTTCCACATTAAAAACAACTTTATCAGGTTTAACTTCTATCATGGGCTTTTTCGAAGTGATTACTACTTCTTTTAAAGCTTTGGATGCAGCTACCATTATTATTGAAACGGATGATTGCTGATTGATTATTTTAATTTGTGTTTGATAACCAATGGCCGAAACGCTTATCAGCATTTGTATGGTATCAGTAAAAGGAAAACTGAACTGTCCGGCCTGGTTGCTTATATCACTTCTTACTAAAGTTGAATCTTTTGCCAGTATCAGGCTTACAGTTGCATTGGCAATAACTTCTTTTTTTTCAGAAACTACATTACCTGATATAATTTGTGCTTTGGTACTGCATATTGCAGCTAACAAAACGGCAGTTAAAATAAGTAAACGCATAATGGTTGATTTAGGATACAAACATATACCCGGCTGATGACTGCTTAACTAGTTATTCTATCAATCACCTGCTGCGGCGATGAAAGGAAAAATGTTGTTTATCGGCTGCTAATGCAGTTTATCGGAACAGCGTATTTAAAACATCTGTTATTAGATAGCTTTATGTTATTATAAACCTTAGGATATCAGAAATAAAAAATCAAAAAATGAAACAATTTTTATTAGCAGCAATTTTGATAGTGGTATGTTTATTTAGTTATAGTCAAAAAACATTTTATTACAAATTGAAAGTTGTCCCTTATAAAAATGAAAAAGTAAATAAAATATACGTGGCGTACGAAATAGCAGGTATAAAGTTTATTGACAGTCTGAGTATTGGTAAGAAGGAATTTGTAATTGATAAAAAGTTAACGCAACCTGTATCGGCAGTTATTTATACTAATGATAAACAGACAGGTTCAAAAGCAATCTTTTTAGCAAATAATATATTTACTGCAGCAATAATTAAAAATAGGATCACACTGAATAAATCTAAGCTACAGGAAGACTTTCTTTTTCTAACAGCTAATGACCGCGTAAGACCACGCTATTTTCCGCTTTACGGAGAACTGTCATCAACAAATGATACAGCAGGCC
>JBGSWA010000443.1:0-4980 GCA_041752645.1 Gillisia sp.
GTTTAATTAAGTCATGGTCGCGGAAGATATGGACAGTATTAATCAAGCTGTTGCCATAGTTTTAAAGGACCTCGGAATCGCTTCACTCCTACTCCGGGAAGCACTTTTTTGCCTGAGTCCGCCGGATCAGAAATTCTTCACGATTTATATGTTCCGGAACCGGTTGGGAGCTCACCTTGTTAATTGATTCACCTTCCGAGCCATTTGACCGTTCACTATTTTTTGAGAAAGCAAAGGTCCGGAATTTAGAAAATAGCCGGCATTGCAGACGACCCTTCTACAAATTCAGGATGGAAGTAATGCTGCAGTTGTTTTCTCAGCAGATTCGGTTTAAAGATGAGGCAAGGAATAATTTTCCGGAGTGGAAAAAAAACAATAGGGTTTATCCAGAGTATCTCTTATTCAACCTTCCCGGCACCCGCAAAAGCTGGAGGGTTAATTTCAAAATAAAAAGCAGGAGGAGTTTTAACCTGAGATTACCGACGGTGATGCAGCCTTATTCGCCTACCAGAAATTGCAGCTCCGACCTTTCCCCTGCTGAAAGAAAAGCCATCAACACGGCCCTGCTTTGCTACTGCGAACTGGACATCCTGCGATGGTGACGATCTATGAATATTATCGGCAAGTGTGTAATTAAAGTCTGCTTTTATATACCTCGTACAACGTAGTTACTAAAACTCCTTTCAAATCGCGGAATCCAACAGAGAATAACTCTTTTACTTCTTTGACCTTAAAATTAAACGGTGATGCTGAAAGGTTTACACCACTATGCTTCTTTAGTCTAATGCCCTGTCCGGAGATAATATCCTTATTGGGCTGAAAATCTTCTTCCGGTAGATGCTCGGTTAGAATAACATATTTAAAATCGTATAATTTTTCTACCACATTTTTTATTTCCGCATTCGACAAATGTTGCAACACCTGCCTTAGAATCGCGCAATCTCCCGAAGGCAGAACATCTGTTGCAATATCTAAAGCATAAAATTCTAAATTATCTGCTTGAAATTCTTTTTTATTATGTGTTATAAGAGCTGGGACTATGTCTATAGCGATATATTTTTTGGAGTACTTTACCAGTTCTTTACCAATATTAAAATCCCCGCAACCCAGATCACAAACTACCAGTGGTGCTTCAAAATCTTTTAGAAAAGCGGATACTACAGCTATATACGGATTCACTGTTTCAGGATGATGAGAGCCTAAACCAGAGTAAAATTCAGATTTGTTACCACCCCACAAGTTGTTTTCATAGATTTGAGTCATGGCATCTTTAGTTGGCCAGGGCTTTTTTATTTTTTTATTTTTTGTCATTTAAAAGATGAAAACTGGTTTATTACTTAAAAGAAGTGTGACTCTAATTGTTCTGCTAACTGTAAGAAACCTACCTTAGATTCTATTACCATCCTTCTAAATCAGAAAATTTATTTCAACTAAGGGTTTAATCCCTCATCTCAAAACTCATACTTTCAGGTTCCAGCCATGTTGCACATGAACAATCACTTTTCGCTTTTCTGAATTTACACCAGTGTCCATCGAATCCCAGAGATCTTTCTCCAGGGTTTGGATTCGATTATTCTTGGATTATCCGTATCCAAAGGAATCCTAACTAATTCTATATTTCAGCTCGAATATCCATCGTATTTTGTTTATAACCAAAAATAACTATTAAAGATTGGAGTTTTAAGCATATTGGCAATATTTTAAAAGAAGGTGAACTTGAAAAACAAAGCAATGTGCAAAATTTGCACATTAGTGGTTCAGACAAACCGGTCCTCGATGTCATTATCCCGGTGGGATATCGGGTTAAACCACACCGGGGTACACATTTTCGTATTTGGGCCACCTAGTGATTGCGGGAATATATTGTCAAAGGCTTTACCGTGAATAACGACATGTTAAAGGAAGCCGGGGTGGAAAATTATTTTGAGGAATTACTGGCACATATCTGCGATATACGCTCGTCTGAAAAGGTATTTTGGCGCAAAGTTGTATTAGAGATTTATGCCACCAGCCTAGATTATGATCCTCAGTCTGAGCTATCCCTACCGAGCAAGTCAGTAACCCAGTTCATAATGTTGTATTGGTAATTAATGGCGAATTAAAGCGGAATAAAATTCAAGAAGCTTTAGAATTAAGCATAGGGATTATTTTATCGAGGGTAACCTAAAACCGGTAATGGAACATGGTTATATAAAACAAACCATACCGGACAAGCAAACAAGTTCTACAGGACACAATGACATTGCAGGCATTGCGCAGAGTAACAGAAGTGCCAATTCTTTGGGCAAAAAAAAATTGAAAATCTTTTCAATTAAGGAGATCCTCTCAATCCAAAGGGTGGAAACCTATTATATGGAAATGAAATCAATATTTTGAATTTTGTCGGTGCATATGACGAACTGAAACTTGAAATTCCAAGTATTCAGGAACAACAAAAAATAGCAGGTTTTTTTAACTGCCTTTGACAAAAAAATAGAAGCTGTTTCCCAACAGTTCACCCAAACCCAAAGCTTTAAAAAAGGGATTTTGCAGCAAATGTTTGTATAACAATGAGAAATAGAAACGCAACTAAATACCTGTTTTTAATACAAATTAAAAACATTTCATAGCGTGCGTTTTTCATTAAAAAACATATTAGCGTGTATTTTTCATAAACAGCGGGTGTTTTTCATAAAAAATAATACTATATTTACAATTGCCCTTAGCGGGTCTTTTTCATAAAAATGATGAGCAGCGTACATTTTTTATATCAAGCGGGTATTTTTCACGGACGAACAGCTCCGGAGAAAGGAAGTATTGTGGGTTATGCGGCAATAATACATGCATTGGAATTGGAAGTACCAATACCAACCGTTATTTCATTAATTAGTTCCAAAAACAGGAAATATACCACAGCAGATTGGAATGTGCTAACCCCTAAACATGCTCCCGAAGATACTTTATACAAACAGTTGATATTTGCAATAAAATATGAAGGGATAAACCTCCTGTTCTTCAAGAAGCTGTTTTTAAAACTTTCCACAAAAGAAGTTTATGAATTATTACTAATAGAACCTACCGGGAACTACACAAGAAAATTTTGGTTCCTATATGAATGGTTACTTGAAAAAGAGCTAAAAATTCCGGATGCTGACCTTAAAATAAAATACAACTCCCTATTGGATGAGAAGCTCCAGTATTCAATTGCCGGAGAAAATTCACCCCGGCATCGTATCATCAACAATCTTCCGGGTACCCGGGGATTTTGTCCCATGATCTTTAAGACCAAAAAACTGGAATCTTATGCAAAAGAGTACCATTCAGCCAAAAAAGAAGAATTTATAAAGCACCTGCACGCCGATGTTTTGCAACGCGCCTCTGCCTTCCTTTTACTTAAAGACTCCAAGGCATCTTTCACTATAGAGGGAGAAAACCCCGGGAATAATCGCGCCTTGCGCTGGGGAAAAGCCATAGGACAGGCTGGCTCGAGACCGCTCACCAAAGAAGAGTTGCTAAGATTACAGCAAATTGTTATTGAAAATTCCCGATTTACCCATATGGGGTTTCGGGAGGAAGGCGGTTTTGTTGGGCAGCACGACCGGCAAACTGGAGAACCTATTCCGGAGCATATTTCAGCTAAAGCCAAAGACGTGGTAGCATTGACAGATAGTCTTATAGCTACCGGTGAAAAGCTGGAGAATTCAGATTTCAATCCGGTTCTGGCTGCGACTATCGTGGCTTTCGGGTTTGTTTTTATACATCCTTTTGAAGATGGAAATGGCAGGATACACAGGTATCTCATACATCATCTCCTCGCTAAAATGAAATTTGCACAGCAGGGAGTAATCTTCCCGGTTTCAGCAGCTATTCTCAATAATATTGAAGATTACAGAAAGACTTTGGAGGCATATTCTCACCCGCTTCTCGATTTTATTGAATGGGAACAAACAGAAAAAAATAATGTGAAGGTGCTCAATGAAACCGCTGATTATTACCGGTATTTTGACGCCACAAAACAGGCGGAATTTTTATATGACTGTGTCCAGGAAACCATTAAAATCATCATCCCAAATGAAGTTTCCTACTTACTGAAGTACGATGAAATGAAACGCTTCCTTGATGACAAATTTGAGATGCCCGATAAAATGGTGGCGACTCTTGTGCGATTCCTGGAACAAAACGACGGAAAATTTTCAACCAGGGCAAAAAAGAAGGAGTTTAAACAACTTAATGAAAAGGAACAGGCGGCAATAGAAAATAAATTTAAAGAAATATTTACAGAGTAATAAATGAGCTACCAATCTGAAGCCGCATTAGAAAACAGTCTAAAAACTTTGTGCACTTTGAGTAAACCCTGGCGAACCTGGTGGTTGAAAAAATTTAACCGCAAAGGACCCAGAGAAAAAACTTAGCGAACTTGGCGTAAACCTTGGCGAACCTGGCGGTTGAAAAAATACAACCGCCAAGGATGCTTAGAAAAAAAGAGGATTTTCAGCAAATATTTGTTTACGCTGAGAAACAAAAAATGATTTTAAAATACCCGTTTTTAAATTTTTGGGTTTTTCATGTTATAAAACAATGTTCGAAAAAAAAGCATTTACAGCAAAAGGTTGTATAGCTTCAGAAGTTATTAACAATTTTGTAAGTTTATTTGATAAACAGGCAGGTTTAAAGAACTAAAGCCTTTATAATCAAGGAAATAGTATTTGATGTTTATTTGATTATGAATAAAAAAGTAAAAAATGACAACAAATTACAGAACAACTGTTGTATATTTGTTTCAACAGTACACACCACGCTACCCATTAGAACAGCGTCCCAGGGTGTGTCTTTTGCTTTTAAGAGATTATTTAAACCCTACAAGTAACCACCTTGTGGGGTTTTTTATTTTATAAAACTATGTTCGGAAAAAGAGCATTTACAATAGAGGAGCAAATTGCACAGCTAAAATCAAGAGGGTTAGTTATTCTCCTGAAGATGAGGCGGCACATTACCTTTCCC
>JBGSWA010000444.1:0-6060 GCA_041752645.1 Gillisia sp.
CGCCATGGTACGTAATGCATTCGATCCTATGGATTTTACTCCCATGTGTTTGTATAAAATTCCACGGATCAAAAAAACTACTACATCCGCTTTTGAATTGGCAACTTCAGTTGCATTTATATCCGGCATTCAGCATTTTGCAGAAACACCGGAAGGGATGGAATATGTGCCGGAATACGTAAAAGATTTTTTAAGGCAGCTTCCCAACAATTGGGATGACACCAAATTAATTGAAGCTTATCCGGGTAAATTATTTATCGTAGCAAGAAAAGCAGGTAAAAAATGGTATGTGGCTGGCCTGAATGGTGAGGATGTTGAAAAAAATCTAACGTTAGATTTGTCCTTTTTAAAAGGGAAAAGGGGAACATTTATTACTACTGAAACAGGAATAAAAAATGAGGTTTCATTCTCAACAAAGAACACCCTTGTGCCTGTAAATGGGAAAATAGAAATCAACCTAAAAGGAAACGATGGCTTTGTTGCATTGTTTGAATAAAGAAAAAAATCATTAACAACAATTGCAACCATTTGGGTTATGTAAAAAAAAGGCAATCATATAGCAAGAATAATTCATTTACATTTAAAATAAATATCATGAGAAAAAATTTGAAAAATAGCATTATAAATATTAGTCTTTGCTTTCTTGCTTTAGCACCTGGCACTTACAATTTGCAAGCCCAAACTCCGAAAATAACCTTGGATTTATCAAATGCTACAACCCCTGTAAGTCCCATGTTATATGGATTGATGACGGAGGAAATAAACCATTCCTATGATGGAGGTTTGTATGCAGAATTGATACGCAACAGAATTTTTAAGGATAGTAAAACAGCTCCGGAAGGATGGAGTCTTGTAAAGGACAATTCATCAGCAGAAGCTGCTATAAAGTTAATTGCAGCAGAAGAACAGGTTCCGAATGATGAACGCCGCAATGCCATTAATGGCGCACTCTCCACTTGTTTAAGGCTTACAGTAGAAAAGGCCAACGGTAGAGTAGGCATTGCCAATGAAGGCTATTGGGGCATTCCTGTAAAACCCTCTACTACTTACAGCACATCCTTTTATTTAAAGGGAACAGACCGCAGTGAACCTCCCCGCTGGCCCTGGGAACCAAAACCTACAACACCTCCGCTTCCTGTTATTGAAAATAATACGCCGGGGCCAATTACGGTTTCCATTGAAAGCAATGATGGAAAAACAGTTTTTGCTTTGGGTACTATTGAACTTATAAAAAGCCCGTACTGGAAAAAGTATGAACTTAAAATTACAACACCTGCTGATGTAAAGCCAACTACCGAAGCACGATTTGTTATATCAACGGACCGTGTTGGTGTCTATTATTTCAATCTGGTTTCATTGTTTCCTCCCACTTTTAATGATAGGCCTAACGGCAACCGGCCGGACCTGATGCAGATGATGGTAGATATGAAGCCAAAATTTTTGCGCTTTCCCGGTGGTAATTTTTTAGAAGGCCCAAATCTTACTGATGCATTTCCATGGAAAGAAACTTTGGGCCCATTAGAACAAAGGCCCGGCCATAAAGGCTCATGGGGATATCGCCCTTCGGATGGAATGGGATTGCTCGAATTTTTATTATGGAGTGAAGATGTTGGTGCAGAACCACTATTGGGGGTTTTTGCAGGCTATTCACTGAATGGCGATCATGTGGATGCAGGCCCACTTTTAAAACCTTATGTGGATGATGCTCTGGATGAGATTGAATATGTAATTGGTAGCGTAAATACCTATTGGGGAGCCAAACGTGCAGCCGATGGACATCCGGAGCCATTCAAAATGAAATATGTGGAAATTGGAAACGAAGATTGGTTCGACAGGTCAAACAGCTATGACGGTAGATTCAATCAATTCAGAGAAGCTATTGAAAAAAAGTACCCACAGTTAATTTGCATTTCAACGATTGCCGATGCGCAGTATCCAAAACTTAAGGTAACAACAGGCAAGCAACCCCTGGTACTTGACGAACATTATTACCGTGACGCCTGGGATATGTGGGCAAATGCTTCACAGTATGATCATTATGACCGCAACGGTTCCAAAATATTTGTAGGCGAATGGGCAACAAGAGAAGGTGCGCCAACTACCAATTTAAATGCTGCACTTGGTGATGCAGCATGGATGACAGGTATGGAACGTAATTCCGACCTCATCATTATGTCTTGTTATGCACCGTTATTTGTAAATGTAAACACGGCAACTGCCACCGCTCCAAAAGCATGGCAATGGGATTCGGATCTGATAGGATACAATGCGTTAAACAGCTATGGTTCCCCATCTTACTATGTGCAAAAATTATTCAGCCAATACCTGGGCGATCAAATTGTACCTGTAACTGCAGAAAACATTCCCATGCAGAACAGACCAATGACAAGGCGAGACAGCGCTCAGAAAATCACTCCCAAGCCGGTGCCCGCTATTTTTTATGCTGCTACAACAGAAGCTAAAACGGGAACAGTTTACCTGAAAATTGTAAACACAACCGGCAAAGAACAGCCTGTTGAAATTAATTTAAAAGGAATCACTTCTATAGCTGCCAATGCTACAAGTATAGTTATTAAGGGAGACAAACCCGAAGATACAAACAGTATCAACGAACCTGAAAAAATTACACCTGTAACCAGTATTTTAAAAGGGGTAAAGCAAAATTTTAAACACAAATTGCCACCATACTCTGTAAGCATTTTACAGTTACAAACAAATTAACCATACCCTGGTAAATGCCAACTAATATTCAATTTTAAAATGAATGCCAAATGAAATCGGGAAATAAATATATCATTGGATTTAGCATGCTACTGATGCTGTTGAATCAATTGCAAGCCCAAAATCCAATCATTCGAACCATGTACTCCGCCGACCCATCCGCAAGGGTTTTTGGCGACCGTGTTTATATTTATCCTTCACATGATATTTTGGCAAAAGAGGGGAAAGGTCGTATTGGGTGGTTTTGCATGGAAGATTATCATGTTTTTTCTTCGGCCAATCTTATTGACTGGACAGACCATGGTATGATTGTCACGCAAAATAAAATTCCTTGGGTTCGTCCTGAAAGCTATAGTATGTGGGCTCCGGATTGTATTGAACGAAATGGAAAGTATTATTTCTATTTTCCCACATCGCCAAAAGATACCACAACTTACGGCAAAGGCTTTACAATTGGCGTGGCCATTGCAGATAAGCCGGAAGGCCCTTTCACCCCTGAAGCAACCCCTATACAAGGCGTTCATGGTATAGACCCAAATGTATTCATTGATAAAGACGGGCAAGCCTATCTTTATTGGTCTGCCGGAAATATATATGCTGCAAAGTTAAAAGAGAACATGATGGAGCTTGATTCTGAGGTCATAACTTTAAGCGAACTTCCAGGAAAAGGTTTAAAAGAAGGGCCTTATATGTTTACCAACCAAGGTTTTTATTATCTTACCTTTCCACATGTTGAAAATAAAATTGAACGTTTGGAATATGCAATTGGAAATAATCCTTTAGGACCTTTTAAAATGACCGGGGTTATAATGGACGAATCACCATCCGGCTGTTGGACGAACCACCATTCTGTAATACAATTTAAAAATCAGTGGTATTTGTTTTACCACGATAGGGATTATTCTCCAAACTTTGATAAGGCAAGGTCAGTAAGAGCAGATAGCTTGTTTTTTAACGAAGACGGAACTATCAGAAAAGTAAATCCCACACTGAGAGGGATTGGAGTAACTGGTGCAAATAAAAAAATACAAATAGATCGTTATAGTGCCATTGCAAATACAGGCATTAATATTGATTTTCTTGATACATTGAACATATTTGAAGGCTGGAAAACTCTTTTTTCAAAATCAGAAGCCTGGATTCAATATAATTCCGTTGATTTTGAGAATAATACATTTAGAACAGCTTTAATAAATGCTCAATCAAAATCAGGAGGCCAATTAGAAATTCGCACCGGAAGCCTTGAAGGACCTGTTATTGCCGAAATTCAGATTCCAAAGACTGGCGAATGGAAAATCTCAAATACAGCTTTAATGAAACTTCAAAATGGTATTCAGAACCTTTTTTTGATAATGAAAAGTGGTGAGCAGTTTGAAGTGGATTGGATAAGTTTTGAGTAAAAAGAATATTTCGGCTTAATATCTTTTCACTATTACCAGAAGTGAATTAAACCTTAAGGAGGATTCAAAATTAGAGCTCTATTACTAAAATCAGAATCATGAAGAAAATAGTTTCTACATTCATATGCAAATTACTTTTATTATATAGTATGACCTTTGTTTGCTATTCTCAAAATATTGACTCTTGGAATGGGAAAAAATGTGCCGTTGTACTCACTTACGATGATGCCTTACCACAGCACCTTGATAATGCCGTTCCTGTTTTAGATTCTCTTGGCTTAAAAGCATCTTTTTACCTTACAGCTTATTTTACTACCGGTAGGCTGAATGATTGGAAAAAACTGGCTGAAGAAGGACACGAATTGGGCAACCATACTTTATTTCACCCTTGTGAAGGCGGCAAGGGCAGAGAATGGGTAAAGCCCGAGTACGATTTAAGAAACTACACCATTCAGCGGATGCTTGATGAAATAAGGATGACCAATGTATTTTTACATGCTTTGGACGGAAAAACAGAAAGAACCTTTGCTTTTACCTGTGGTGATATGAAAATTGGCAATTCCGTTTTTGTGGATTCCCTGAAAAATGAATTTATTGCAGCGAGGGCCGTAAGAAACCAAATGCATAAATTGAATGAAGTAGATCTTTACAATGTAGATTGCTACATGGTGAATGGCGAAAATTCCGATCAGATGATAGCTTGGGTAAAAAAGGCCATGGAAACAAATTCTTTGCTGGTTATCCTTTTTCATGGCGTAGGAGGTGGAAATGCATTGAATGTTGAATTAACGGCACATCGGGAGTTCCTGAACTGGTTAAAACAAAACGAAAAGGAAATCTGGATAGCTCCTTTAATTGAAGTGGCAAGTTTTATAAAAGATATTCAGCAATGATTGTGATTAGATTTAATTTGAATCTAAAAACAATTGGCTTTCTTTTCAACTAATTGAAATGCACATAAGGAATTTCTATTTCCCCTACTTTTACATTCTAAAACACTTAACTTGAAAAAAATCTCTTTTGTCCTTGGCATGGTATGCCTTTGTTCCCTGCATGCTCACAGTCAATTGCAGTTTTCGAAATTAATAGGAAAAGATTCCCAAAAATATGGTGTAGGAGCAGGCCTTTTTGTTTATCTGGATATTCCTACCGCAAGCGAAAATCAAAAATTCCGAATAGAATTATTTGAATTTGGTTATCACCCTACTAAGGGAGATGGATATTTTACAGCGGAAGAAGGAAAGGGATTTTTCTCCTTCCGATTAGGATATAAATATGTGTTCAGCGAGACGGAATCCGGGTTTTACATATTGCCAACTGCAGGAGCTGCCAATGTAATGGTGATTACAAGAGAAGAAACGGAAGCAAAAAATAAGTGGGGTTTTACATCCGCACTTGAAACCGGTTATAGTTTATCTGTAGGGGAAAGAGATAATCAGATTAGCCTTGGCATTAAATATGAACAGGCTTTTATTAAAAACCCTTACAATTTACAGGCTATCGGGTTACGGTTGGCCTATAGTACTCATCTGTTTTCACGCAGGTATTAATAGTACAACAAACCAAACAATTAGAGAAAGATTACCTCTTTCTTCTGCTGCAGATCTTGGTAAAGAACTTTTAGCTTTTAGTAAAAGCTACTTCATGAAATGCCCACGTCCGAAGGTTCGGTCCAAAGATTCGGACCCGCTGCACACCCGGCACGAATAATCATTAGGCATCCGAACCTTCGGTCCGAAACTTCGGACCCATATGACAAAATTAAAATACCACCTGAGGTGGTTAACACTAAAAATGAACATATGAAATTTCCACGACCGGGCGGACACCCAAGCACGCATGAATATGGGGGAAATCCATTACTTTGGGTATCGAACCCAAAGTAATGGATTATGGAAGCACACGAAATTAAATTTAACCAGACCGTAAGTGTGGGCTG
>JBGSWA010000445.1:0-9598 GCA_041752645.1 Gillisia sp.
GCGGCACCCACCTTGGGATATCGATGAAACAAAAGTTGCATAGACTGATAATAGCCGGGTAAAACACGATCATCTCCATGTAATAAATGGATGAATTTTCCTTGGGAACGATTTATACAAGTTTCAAAATTACGCAGACTGCCTACGTTTTTTGACTGCCTAAAGTATTTAATCCTCCCTTTGCCAATTTCCTTTACTATTTTTTCTACATCTGCATCTGTGCTTGCATCATCTACCACTTCAATCTCCATATCTCTTTCTGAAATATGCTGTATAAGCACGCTCTCCAGCACCTCGGGAATGAATTGAGAACAATTATAAACTGGGATCATCACAGACCACAAAGGCCTTTGCAGCCCTTTAGCAACAGGCATTATTTTGGGAGGCAAGGCGGGTATTCGCTCTAACATACGTTTACTTTTTTAATAATTAACTACTTCTATTAATGGATCAAGCTGACAAGGCCTTTTTGAGTTGAAGAAGGCTAGTATCTTAGGATTTCACTCTTGAATCATTCCTTTTGTTTCAAGAAGGTTTTAATATTTAAATACCAGGATACTTAAAATACATAAGAAAGCTATTTTCCATAAAAAATTATGGCCTTTATTAGAAATAATAGCCTTGGTATCCCCAAAGACCGAAACAATCAGTTACCAAATGGGAAACCAAGCACCCCCTGACCCTATTGTTTTCGGTTATTTTGTGAATACCAGGAGGCTTTTGCCATTGCATTTTTTTAGCTATAAATAGAAATTAAGAATTCCTTTAAAATTTCTGGTTATTCTCACTCTCAGGACAATTTGTAAAAAAGTGAGCGATTTTAAGAGAAAAGAAAGATACAGAGCGGATCGGAATCTCATTTGATGGGCACATAACTGATATAAATAGTGCTTTCTGCAAAATGAAGCTGATTTGATATTAATTTCATTTCTATTAATGTTTTCTTTTTTTAATATTAGGCTATCTATAACATTTAGCAGCTCAAAGCTGTTCTGCAATTTTTTAACAAGACCATCCCGAATTAATGCCCTAAAGTTCACAGAAAAATCCATGATATCCATTGTCGGAACATTATTTGGGAGGTAGTACTTAATATTTTTAAGTACTATCCTATCTTTTTCATCATCGTGTTGCTTTAGATACTCATGTACTTCCTCACTTTGCGATTTAATTCTATATTTTAAAAGCGGTTCTTCAATGCAATTGATTTGGAAAATGCGTGATATTCTACACCATAGATCATAATCTTCCGCAGGCTTAAGATTATACCCCCCAAGGGAAATTACATTTTGTTTCCTGAAAAGAACAGTTGGATGATAAATGCAATTTTGAAAAATCAGGCTATAATAAAGATGCTTATCAAGGGGTTTTTCCAAATTGACAAATTCTTCATGCTCATTTATTTCCATCGCCCAGCTAGATACCAGTGCACAATGAGGATTTTCTTGCATAAATAGAACTTGCTTCTCAAGTCTGGTCGGCAAACTAAAATCATCAGCATCCATTCGGGCTATTAAATCAAACTCTGAAATGGCTATTCCCTTGTTTAGCGTAGAGGCTATGCCAATATTTTGTTGGTTGCATACTAACTTTATCCTACGATCAGAAAATGAGTTAATTATCCCGAGTGTGTTATCAGCTGAACCATCATCGAGGATCAAAAACTCAAAATGTTGGTAGGTTTGACCAAGAATACTTTGGATTGCCCTGGCAAGGTATTTTTCGCCATTAAAAACGGGCATTAAAACAGTAACCCCCGGATTTTTCATCTGAAACTACTTTTATTGGATTGAGGGGGAGGGTTTTTTTACTGCTAAATTCGTTTCAAAAGACCTATAACTATCAAATAAGCCTTATGGGATAGCGGAAATTTGTATTGAAACACCGCCTTTTTCAGCAAGTGTTTTATTTTTTTATCTTTTACTCCCTTTATCTTTATATAATCCTCTAGCCATCGCAGGAAGTAAAATCGTATTTTATTGTACTCTCCGGCTTGCATTGCACGATGTAACATTGATTCCTTATGCTGTCTGTAGAGATCAAAACAAATATCGGACACCCATAGATTATTGCTCAAATAGTTTTTGCATAAAAATGCCTGGTCTTCATACATCCCCTTAAATTCTTCTTCAAATCCCCCCACCTTCAACACTGCCTTTCTTTTGATCATTAGGCCGGACATTGAAGGCGCTGCCCCATCTCCCAAAGGGTAGAGCCTTTTTATTAAATCAGGGGCCCTATAAAATCTATTCTGCTCTGTTCCTACAAAAATAAGGTCATCTTGCCTCTTGATATTTTTCCAGCTGTACCAATATTTTGTCGCACCACAAATTAAATCAACCTCAGGGTGCGCTCTTAATAATTCTAACTGAAGGCTTAACTTCTCTGGAACCCAAAGATCATCAGCATCCAGAAAGGCCACGTACTCCCCTAAAGCATTGGAAACTCCCAGATTCCTGCTAGCACTTAGGCCTTTATTTTTATGCCCTGGGTGCTCAAAATACTTTATTTTACCGGGGTTATTTTTAGAATAATCAATTGCTATTTTTGTGCTTCCATAATTTGAGCCGTCGTCAATCAGGAGAAGTTCCCAGTCATCAAAAGATTGGTTTACAACACTTTCAATTGATTCTGAAAGATATTTTTCCTCATTATAAAAACAAATTATTGCAGAGACCAATTTTAATGTTTTTAGATAGTTTGAAATAAGGTATTAAACCATACTCTCAGATGTCCTTCGAAATCTTCAGCATCCCAGTTTTTTACCTGAAATCGTGGAAGCTCATATGGATTTTGCCGTTTGAAAACACACTTTTCTTCTGTGGTACACGCATAGGATACCCCGGCATTTTTTAAGGTTTCCAGGCTGTGTTGATTATAATCGCCATAGGGATAAGAAAAAGTGGTGATCTTCCTACTGAGCAAATCTTCCAGGGTCCTGATGCTATCTGAAATTTCAGCTCCCTGATTTTCAGCACTTAATGCCGGTAAACTGGGGTGATTACAGGTGTGGGCACCTAAACAAAACAAGGTCTTATCTTCTATCTCCAGCAGCTGTTTTGAAGTCATAGGAAAATTATATTCCCTTGGTTGTTCCCTGGAGTATTTTCTTAATTGAGCCATAATAACTTCCTGTTGATTTGGCGCCAGGGGCTTAATTATGGTCCATAAATCCAAAAATGCCTTTTGCCTGTTATTTCTGGAAGCAGCATCATAATGCCAGATTTTTAGATTTTCTTGGCACATAGTACTTACAGGATCCTCACTGGCTAAGTCCCAGAAATAATCCGTTCCCAATACCCTGACCTGAAGCCTATCCGGAAGCAGTGGCGAAGCAAAAAGGATGTTTTCCAGCTCGTCCCACCAAAATTCTTTCCTTTGGCCAACCTGAGCTGTGGCTATAAAAAATGTTGCGGGAATAGCATATTTTTCCAACAGAGGCTTGGCATAGCTATAGTTATCACCATAGCCGTCATCAAAGGTTAAGGCAAGAGAATTAAACCCCAATTTATTTTGCCCAAGGCGCTCTGCCATTTTTTTTAATGAAATACCCAGATTTTTTTTTTGAAGAATTATTAACTGTGCCTCGAAATTCTTTGGGCTTACAACAAGGCTCCACGGGTCGTACTCTACCTCTGCCACCCTGTGATACAACAAAATCACCCCTTTGGGTGTTATTTTATTTTTAAGGCCTATTATTTTTTTACTGATGAGTGACTTCATCTCTTTGTTGCCTTCACTGCTATAATCTGCTGATAACAGGGATCTCTATAGTCCATATCCTCTTTACTCATTTCATTTATTCCCATGCCATATAAATAAGCTGCTGATGAAAGTACATTCCCAAAGGTTTCAATGCTTATTTCTGATTGAGGAAATGTTTTCTCCATAACCAGTTTCATAGACTTTGAGGTAAAGGACCAAAACCAATTGCTTCCCCATTCGCCTTGATCAATCTGGCTCAGGCCAGGAACGGTTAATAGAAGGGTTCCTCCGGGCTTCAGGATTCTGTGACAGGTGCTAAGGGCCGCGTGAAAGTCGTAAATAAGATGCAGGGTTTGTGTAAAAACAAAACAGTCAAAAGTATTGTCCTGTATTTGCGGGGCATCTGAAAGATCCCCTATAATGGTGGCTTTAGAGTTGCCTTGATCAATATGCAGTATATCACTTTTTGAAATATTTTCTTTTCCAAATCTGAGGGTATATTCATTATCACCTATTTCCAATGCATTACCCCTGATGATCTCAGCATTTCTCTTTAAAAATTCTTCTATGTAGTACCGGTCGATCGGTCCTCCTCTGTCATAACCAAATTGCCTGCTAAATGGTTCTTTACGTTTCAAATCGCCCATATTTACCTTTCCAACTGCTGGGTTCTTATATTTTTTATATGCCATTTTATAAAGCCACCTTTTTGTCATAGCAGGAACGAAGTATTTTAACAATGCCTTCATTTTTATTATAATATATTTTCTTAAAATAATCGGATTATTTATAACTATCGGCGCTAAATATTTTATTTCATTACTTAAGTGCATCTCGGTAGATTTTTCGAAATAAATTTTAAAGTAGAAGTCAGTCCAGGCTGCAATACCTAACTTATAAGCCTCTGAGAATTCAGGGTTTTTTGAAACAAGCTTTTTATGATTTGACAGTACCTTAATGGCAGATTGCAGCATCACAAGAGATCTCCTGGACATATTTTCGCTGTGGATGCGATACAAAGCCAGCTTTTTATGATGGGCAAACACAGCATATTTACAAGCCAGTTTCAGATATAGCTCATAATCCTCACAAGCATTCAAGGCAGTATTGAATCCTCCAGCTTCCAGCAGCTTGGCTTTATCATACATAACGGCGGCATGCATTCCTATGAAATTTCCTTTAAGTAATTCTCTATAGTGGTTGTCCTCCACGTCAAAAACACCAGGATCACTCAAGGGCGATAAATTTTCTTTCACAAACCTATATCCTCCTGCCACAAAGGCAAGTCCTGGTTTTTTTCTGAATATATTCAGATTGGAAACTACAGCCTCCGGTAGTAAAACATCATCCGCATCCAGAAATACAAGGTATTTTCCCCTACTATTTTTTGTGCCGGTATTTCTGGCTGCCGAAAGGCCACTATTTTCCTGCCTGATATACGTAACATTATAAATTTCAGCTACTTCCTTGGTGTTATCATCCGACCCGTCATCCACTACAATTGTCTCAATTTTTTTATAAGTCTGGCCTAATGCACTGGCAATGGCATCTCCTAAATAATGTGCATGGTTGTAGCAAGGGATAATGACAGATACCAAAGGGTTTTTATTTTCAGTCATAAATGGACCTTAACTTGTTTCAAGTTCCTTGCTTTTCATCACCATTGAAAAATTAAATTGAGGCCGCACATACCCAATCCATTTGCCATACCAGGCTACCTCCCGGTAATCTTCCACCTCAAAAGATAAGATATGCTCGAAGTAGTATTGCATTTTGGAAGTATCTTTAGTAAAGTTTAATGAGATGTAATAAGATCCATCGTTCAAAAAATTACCCGGGATTTCACAAGTGCCCTTTATAATTCCTCTGGAATAAATTTCCGGTTCAGTAGGCACATCAAAAATGCATTCATCAGAAACGGTAAACAGATGAAGGCCAGCCATAAGATTGACAGCTTCATCAAAATTCCAAAGTTCAAAGCTCACCCTTAGTGGTGTTCGGATGTCAATCACATCATCACTCCGGGTTAAATGGGGTATAAGCTCAATTTTCTTCAGTCTTATATGTTCATTACCTGGCGCCTCTTCTGGGGTATCCCAGCTTTTTAAGAATACAGAATCCCTTTGAGCATTTAAATAAGTATTAATCACAGAACCGGTCCTTCCTTCATCTACAATACAGCCGTTTTGCAGAAGGATTGCTCTGGTGCAGAGGTTTTGAACTGCCTGCATATTATGACTGACAAAGAGTATTGTTCTTCCCTCAGATTTACTGACATCTCCCATTTTATTCAGGCATTTCTTCTGAAACGCTACATCACCTACTGCCAAAACTTCATCTACGATTAAAATTTCACAGTCCAGATGAGCAGCTACAGCAAAAGCAAGTCTTACGTACATTCCTGAGGAATATCGTTTTACAGGAGTATCAACGTACCTTTCTACCTCTGCAAAAGCCACTATTTCATCAAACTTTTTTGCAATTTCCCTTTTTCTCATACCCAGAATAGCTCCGTTGAGAAATATATTTTCACGCCCTGTCAGTTCTGGATGAAATCCCGTCCCAACCTCCAATAAACTAGCTATTCGGCCTTTTATTTTAATTTCCCCTTTAGAAGGCCTGGTAACCCTGCTCAATATTTTTAATAAAGTACTCTTCCCAGCTCCATTTCCACCTATAAGACCTACTGTTTCTCCCTGGTTGATTTCGAAATTAATATCTTTCAGGCTCCAGATCACCTCATTCTTTCCTCTTCGCGCACTATTTTCTGCATCTCCGATTTTTAGAAAAGGATCTTCCACACCCCTTATTTTTGCATACCATCGTTCAATATCCCTGGTAATTGTTCCTGTACCAATCTCACCTAACCGATACACCTTCGATATATTTTCTGCTTTTATTGAAAGGGCCATATTACAGTACTTAAATCGTGTCTACAAAATTCTTCTCTATCTTATTAAAGACGATAATCCCACAGGTAAAGATTACAAGGCTGGCAATTATACTATAAATAAAAGTTTCCAGGTAAAATTCCCCGCTTCCGGTAAAACCAAATCTATAAGTCTCTATTAATCCGCTTAATGGGTTCAGTTCAATAAAAACCCGGTACTCTTCTGGAGTTGCTGATAAGGAATATATAACCGGGGTGGCGTACATTAATAACTGCACCCCAAAAGTGACTAAATATGCGAGATCCCGGTATTTGGTGGTCATGGCCGATATTATTAATCCAAGTCCTAATCCCAGTAAAGCCATTAAAACAAGGATAACCGGAAAAAAGAGTATGTATTGATTGAAATAATAGGTGCTGTCTCTGAATATATAATATGCCCACAAAACCAGGAACAACAAAAACTGGACTCCAAAACGTACCAGATTGGAAAAAACAATACTCAAGGGCATTATTAATCGCGGAAAATAAACCTTTCCAAAAATATAGGCATTATCCTTAAATACAGTACTTGTTTTAGCTAGGCATTCAGCAAAATAATTCCAGGCAATTATGCCACACATATAAAATAATGGTGCCGGGATTCCATCGGTACTGAATCCTCCCATTTTATTGAATACAATAGTGAATAGAACTGTTGTAAAAATGGGTTGAATAAAAAACCATAAGGGTCCAAAAATAGTTTGCTTATAGAAGGCCACAAAATCCCTTCGCACCAATAACCACAAAAGATCGCGATAATTCCAGACCTCCTTTAAATGAAAATTAAAAAGCTTATCCCGGGGTTTAATTTCCAAATCCCATTCCTGTATGGGCATTTGATGATTATCCTGTGGTACTGCGAAAACAGTTTTCATAATCTTTTCATCTTAAAATTGTTGAAGTACTATTTATCATTGAAGTATCAGAAAGTTATTCTAAAACCTTACTGGTGACTCTTTTCCAAATGAACTACACTAGATCTATAATCATTTAAGTAAGCGGTATATCCCCTTTTCAAGTACTTCTCCTATTTCAAGCCTAAGGCTCCTAAATTTCGAAGCAGCTGTTATTTTGGGAGGAGCTCCATCCGGCTTACACTCCTATTGAAATAAAGACTGCCGCAAAATCCCACGATAATCTTTGTTATTTCAGCAAAGGTGGGCAATAGAGATGTCTCTTTCCGCACCTATTTTAATATCATTATTTCTTACCTCCTTCCCCCAAATACGAGGGTACAGCAAAAAATATTTTTAGAATCCCGGATATCCATTAAAAAACACAGGCACGAACCGTTTCCTGACTCCGTAAAAATTCCATAAGGGGTTCGCCGCTTCCCAAAATTTTAATAAAAACCTGTCCTTATTCTTTTATGTTTTTGAAAGGTTTTCCCTTAAATACAATTCCATACTTGTAAAACATTTCAATAATTTCTTGTTTCCCCTGGATCCATCAAAACCTTCAATAGGTCGCCTGTTTAAATCATCACGAACCGCTTCCTGATCATTTTCTTCGAGGGCTTTTCCAAGATGTATTTTCAGGAGGAGGGCGGGTAACACATAAAGAGGTTTCAAGACAAAAATTATCTCTGGGACCCTACAAATTAGTGGCATCACAGCTATTAAATTTGTTTCCTACTGCAAGGTGTACCTCTCACATGTTTTAATACCTGTAATTTTAGCTATTGCATATTTTCATTCGTATATTCCAATATCCTGTTAAAAGAGCTTCTTCCTTAATTGGAAGCGGACTCACTTTGAGTTCTACACAGTACTCCCAAGGAATATTAATTCTTCGAACTTATTGAGATAACTTTGGTGAATATCATTGATCTGGATCATCAGGTTTTCATGGATGATCTCTGCCCTTTAGGTATTATTGGCGATGATTGCTGCCGCAAGAAAGACATATTCAGGCATTTCGGCTTCATAAAATGCACCCATAGCAAGGCAATTTGTTAAATACAGGTTTTTATCGGTTCTAGTGATGATCCGGGAGTACGCTTTTTTATTTAGTCTGAATCTGTGTTTAATTCAATGGTCATTTAACTTTTAGTTTACATTCCACTTCATCATAAACACTTCCATTTAAAGATGTAGTACCTTTTAGATTGTATTGACCTATAGCTAAGATTCCGGTACAATGATAGCTATTAACTTCCCAAAATCCAGCTATAGAATTATATTCAACCAGGGGAGATTTATCCATGGGCAGGGTGTCATTGTTCAACATTACTACCGCACTATACCGAGTTAGTGCCTCATTAGCTCTGGTTTCTCCATCTTCGCCTTTAAATCCTATTGACGATCTTATCCAATATGAATTTCCCGCAGCCAAGGTATAGCCATTGCCCAAATTACAGGCATAAGTATTAATGCTGTTCTTAATCTCGGGTTTTTGAGCGCAAGTCACAAAAGGATTCATCGGATCATACTCCCATTGGGCATAAAACATAACATTATTTGATGGAAATATCAAAGCATCGCCGGGCATATAAAGCGCCCCGTTTCCTTCAACTTCGGTGTTCCATGAAGAAAAAGAATGTCCAACTTTGACCATTGAACCTGATGTTTCAATAGTAACAGATTGGCCTTCTTCATAATTTTTATTATCTATTGGCCCAATTCCACCTGTACTGTTATTATCCTCATATACCAGTTGAAATAAAGAAATTTCATCCTCGTTTTTAGAACAGCTAAAAAACAGGCTTATTATTGAAACCAAGACTACGTAATTTCGGAATTTATTTTTCATAATAATAAAATTTAGGTTAATTATTAATTTATTTTTTTAAAATGCAAGTTAAATAATGCGTCTTTTTTTATTAATTACTAAATGTTCTTTTTCTAATCCTGATATAAAATTTTTAGTATTCATTATGACGATTTTGTTGTTGTCAAATAAGAATTCACTGTATTTTCTGGAACATATTATTAAAGCCATATTCTACTTTAAAAAACCAAT